>CALLNA010000292.1 GCA_938005655.1 uncultured Novosphingobium sp. | reverse complement strand
AAAGGGGAAGCGGGGCCCCCGGATCAAGTCCGGGGCGACGAAGGAGAATGGGAATGTCTGCAAGGAGGGCCTAGCCCGCCGGTTCGATCTCCACCGGCACGCCGGAGAACAGCGCCATCCCGCCCAGCGGGTCGATGTCCTCGGTGCTGGTCAGGAAGTTGACGTTGGCCTCGCCGTGGCCGTGCGGGATCGAGACCACGCCCGGCAGCATCGTCGGGTCGAGCCGCGCGGCCATGACGATCTCGCCGGCCTTGGTCGAGATCCGCACCGGCATCCCGTCCGTGACGCCGCGCTCGGCGGCGGTGTCGGGGTGGAGCAGCACCTCCGCCGGCTCGCCGAGGAAATCGAGCTGGCTGTTGAGCTTGCGGCGCTGGCGGCGCGGGGAATAGACGAGCTGCCGCGGCTTGCCGCGCTCGGCCTCGTCCCGGCCGCGCATCCGCTCCCACTGGGCGATGATCTCGGGCACGGCGAGGCGCCAGCCGCCGAGCCGCTCGAAATGCTTCTCCACCCAGGCGGCGGGGAACTCGATCGGGAACTCGACGTAGCGCTTGTCCTGCACCTCGGCGAAGGAGCAGCGGCCGTATTCCATCAGCTTCGACAGCATGAACTCGTCGGCGCCGGGCTCGCGGTCGTCGCGCGGCACGTGGTTGGGCACAGGCAGGTCGGCGCGGCGCATGACCTCCGCGATGATCCACCAGGCCGAGCGCCGCTCGCCCATCGGCGCGACCAGGGGCGGGGTATATTGCAGGTTGGCGTTCCAGTGGAGCGTGTCCCAGCGGGTGAACTCGGCCCGCTCCAGCCCGTACTTGGGCGGCAGGACGTGGGTCGCCAGGGCCACGGATTCGTTGTGCACGATGTCGAAGTTGACGTGCAGGTCGAGCTTGGCCGAGGCGGCGACCAGCGCGTTGGTCGCCGGGAACGAGCGGACGATGTGCCCGCCGAAGTTGAAGAAGGCGCGGATGTTGCCGGCCTCGATCTCGTCCGGGAGCACGGCGCAGGGCCATTCGCCCATGATGCCCTTCACGTCGGGCCGGGTCTTGGGCCCGGGGGTGAAGGCGCTCTCCATGATCGGCAGCTCGAAGTTCTCGAACTGGTAGATGACGCCGGGATGGAACCAGGCCCCGCCGGTCTCGTTCATCGAGCCGGTCAGGACCATGATCGTCCAGGCGAAGAACTGCGTCAGGTTCGCGCCCGCCGACATGGTGATCCCGGTGCCGGTCTCGATCGCGCAGCGCCCGCGACGGCGGATCGCGTCGAGCAGGTCCTGGCAGTCCTGCTCGGCGACCCCGGCGACCTGCGCGGCCGTGGCGCGGTCCCAGCCCTCCAGGCTCTCGCGCAGGCGCTCCAGCCCCTGGACGGCCTGCTTGGGCGTCAGCGGGCCGTGGTCGATCAGCTCCTTCACGATCCAGGCGAGAATCGCATAGTCCTTGCCCGGATGTGGCGCGATATGGCGCGTCGACATCCGCGCGCTCTCGGTCAGCAGCGGGTCGAGCGTCCAGACCTCGCCGCGCCGGGCCACTTCCTTGATCTTGATCCCGGGCTGGAACATGCCCGTGTTGTGGGCGTGGCTGACCATCGGGTTGGTCCCGATGTAGATCAGCAGCTCGACGTGATCGTAGTCGGTCCGGGGGCCGAGCGCGAAGCTGCCGGCCATCGCGCCGGCCAGCATGGTCTTGGCCGTGCCGTCGTTGGTCAGCGGGGTGAACTTGGGCGGGCCGTCGAGCGCGGCGTGGAACGCCTCCTCCATCGCATAGCCCGAGGAATCGATGCCGAGCCCCGAGCCGAAATACATGCCGACCGCATGGGGGCCGTGGGCGTCGATCGTCCGGCGCAGCCTGGCCGCGATGTCGTCCAGCGCCTCGTCCCACGACACCGGCACGAGCCTGCCGTCCTTGCGCATCAGTGGGCGGTCGATCGCGTCGGGATGGTGGAGCACCTGGCCCATCGAGCGGCCCTTGGGGCAGGTGTAGCCCTTGGTCAGCGGATGCTCGAAATCGCCCTTGATCCGGACGACCTTGTTGTCCTGCACGTCGACCGCGACCCCGCACTGGACCATGCAGACCCGGCAATAGGTCTTCTTGGTCTCCACCGGGCTCGCGGACGGCTCCGCCGCCGCCGGTTTCTCTAGGATCGCCTGATCGGCCATCGCACGCTCTCCCGCGGTGATCGGGCACCGCTGCCTCTACGGATTCGAGCGCGAGTATTTCATAATGAGGGCGGTCCTGTCACGTGGCATGATGTGACAGAATTTTCGGCTCGTCCCGCGCGGCCGGGCGGCTTGCCGGACGGCGCCGGGTGTGGAACAGGGCTGCGCCCGACCTGCCGTGGATAGGAACCGCCATGCCGACCACCGACTCGATCCTCTCGCGCAACATCGCCCTGCTGATCGATGCCGACAACTCGCGCGCCGACAGTCTGGACGACGTCCTCACCATCCTGGGCGATCTCGGCACGGTGAACATCCGCCGGGCCTACGGCAACTGGAGCAAGCCGGGGCTCAAGGGTTGGTCGGCGATCATCCACCGCCACGCGATCGAGCCGCAGCAGCAGTTCGACATCACCAAGGGCAAGAACGCCACCGACATGCGGATGACCATCGACGCGATGGACCTGCTTTACGCGGGCCATGTCGACGGCTTCGGCATCATGTCGAGCGACAGCGACTTCATGCCGATCGCCATGCGCATCCGCCAGAACGGCCTGCCGGTCTACGGCTTCGGCTCGGGCAAGACGCCCGAGGGTTTCCGGCAGGCCTGCACCCGCTTCATCGACGTCAGCGCCGTCGCCGCCGCCGAGGTGGAGGACGAGGACGCGCCGCAGGCCAAGCTCCAGGTCGGGCCCGAGCTCGTCAAGCTGCTGGGCGACGCCTGGAAGGCGTCGAGGCGCGACGAGCACGGCTTCACCACGATCTCGGAAATGGGCCAGCGCGCCGCCAACCGCTCCTCGTTCGATGCGCGCAGCTATGGCTTCTCACGGCTGTCGGACCTCCTCGCCTCGCTGCCGAACTTCGAGGTGCAGAAGCGCGAAGGCGGGATGTACGTGAAGCGGATGCGCTGAGGCGGGGCGATTACCGGGTTGCCTGATGGATCGCCGATGACTGGACGTGGGCGGCCAACATCACGAATGGGAGGGAGGAAAGGTCCGCAGCCGGATCGCATCCCGCCTTCGTCCTATCCTCCCTGCCAGACCCGGATCGCATCCACCGGCCAGACCAGCATCAGCACGTTGAGCGTGAGGTTGTCGCGGATCATGGCGAGGGTGAACAGCTCGAACGCCACGGCCAGGGCGACGCTCGCCCAGGCGGGCAGGCGGCTGGCGAGCAGGAAGCCGAGCGCCATGAAGCCGATGTCGGTCAGCGAGTTCACCACGCTGTCGCCGTTGTAGCCGATGCTGACCGTCACCGTCCGGTAGCGCTCGATGATCAGCGGCGAGTTCTCGAGCAGATCCCAGAAGCCCTCGAAGGCCACCTCGATCGGCAGGGCCCAGATCGCCGGCCTGCCGCCGAACAGCTTCCACCGCCGCCACAGCAGATGGGCGAGGAAGTAGAACAGCAGGCCGTGGATGACATGGCTGAACGAGTACCAGTCGGCGATATGCTGCGAGTTCTCGCTCGACTGGACCGCGCCGTGCCACAGCTTGACCGTGCCGCAGGGGCAGATCGGGTTCCGGCCCATGGCGAGCAGGATCGCGGCGAAGGCCAGCGCCATGGCGAGCGCGAACAGGACGCCGCGGCGATTCGGGAGCAGCGAGGTCACGGCGCCTCCGCCGGCGGCGCGCCGTCGCCCGGCCCGAGCGCGCGCTGCATGATGACGACGTCGAGCCAGCGCCCGTGCTTCCAGCCGACCGCGCGCATCCGCCCGGCCTCGGCGAAGCCGAAGCGGCGGTGGAGCCGGACCGAGCCGCCTTCATCCCCCTGGGCATCCTCCCCGGCGGCCGAGGCGACGATCTTCGCCATCATCTGGCGAAAGCCGCTGGCAGCCGCGGCCTCGATCACCGCACCGAGCAGCGCCGCGCCGAGCCCCCGGCCGAGCCGGTCGTGGCGCAGGTAGATGCTGTCCTCGCAGGTGAAGCGATAGGCCGCGCGCGGGTGGAACGCGCCGGCATAGGCATAGCCCAGCGCCTCGCCGCCTTCGTCGCGCGCGATCAGCCAGGGGTGCCCGGCCTCGTGCAGGGCCGCCATGCGGCGGGCCATCTCGGCCGGTGGAGGCGGCTCGACCTCGAAGGTCGCCGTGCCGTGGAGCACGTGATGGGCATAGATCGCCGCGACCTCGGCGGCATCGGCGGGGGTCGCCGCGGTGATCGTGGGGCCTTGCGTCATCTCCGCCGGTGATGCCGCCGCCAACCGCTTTGCGCAATGCCCGCGAGGCGCTACATTGGGGGCGGATGACGGGACGCAGATCCGATTGCGCGATCGTCGGCGGCGGCGTCGGCGCGGGGGTGCGGGCGGCATGAGCCGGGCCTGCATCATCGGCGCGGGCTTCGGCGGCCTCGCGCTCGCCATCCGCCTCCAGAGCGCGGGCGTGGAGACGACCGTGGTCGAGGCGCGCGACAAGCCGGGCGGGCGCGCCTATTTCTGGGAGCGGGACGGCTTCACCTTCGACGCCGGGCCGACCGCGATCACCGACCCGGCCTGCCTCCACGATCTCTGGGCGTTGACCGGCCACGACCTCGCCGAGGACGTCGAGCTGATGCCGGTCGATCCGTTCTACCGCCTGGTCTGGCCCGATGGCGCGACCTTCGACCACGCGGGCGACGAGCGCGAGCTGCGCCGCCAGATCGCCCGCATCGCGCCCGGCGACCTGCCCGGCTACGACGAGTTCCTCGCCTATTCGGCGCAGGTCTATTATCAGGGCTACGTCCGGCTGGGGGCCGAGCCGTTCCTCGACTTCGCCGCCAGGCTTAAGGCCCTGCCGGCGCTGGCGCGGCACCAGGCCTGGCGCTCGGCCTATGCGATCGCCGCCAGCTTCGTCGAAAGCGAGAAGCTGCGCGAGGCGCTGAGCTTCCACACCCTGGCCGTGGGCGGCAATCCGCTGACGACCAGCGCGATCTACGCCCTGGCCCACAAGCTGGAGCGCGACGGCGGGGTCTGGTGGGCCAGGGGCGGGACCAACCGGCTGGTCGCCGGCATGGTCCGCCAGTTCGAGCGGCTGGGCGGCAGGCTGCGGCTCGGCGATCCGGTGGCGCGGGTCCACACCCTCGGCAACCGCGCGACCGAGGTCGAGGCGGGCAGCGGCTGGCGCGAGCGGTTCGACGCGGTCGCCAGCAACGCCGACCTGATGCACACCTACCGCGACCTGCTGGAAGGCAGCCCGCAAGGGCCGCGCATGGCGAAGAAGCTCGCCCGCAAGCGCTTCAGTCCCAGCCTGTTCCTGGTCCACTTCGGGGTCGAGGGGACCTGGCCCGGCGTGCCCCACCACACCATGCTGTTCGGCCCGCGCTATCGCGGCCTGTTCGAGGACATCTACGACCACGGCGTCCTGCCGCAGGACATGGCGATCTACCTGCACCACCCGACCGTGACCGATCCCTCGGTCGCGCCGCCGGGTAAGAGCCTGTTCCGCGCCGCGATCCCGGTCGCCCACCAGGGCAAGCTGCCGATCGACTGGGCGCAGGTCGGCCCGCTGCTGGAGCGCCGGATCATCGAGGAGGTCGGGCGGCGCTTCATCCCCGACATCTACGACCGCATCGTCACGAAATTCCACTATGCCCCGCGCGACTTCGCGCTGGACCTCAACGCCTACCACGGCAGCGCCTTCGGTCTGGAGCCGATCCGGACCCAGAGCGCCTGGCTGCGCCCGCGCCGCCGCGACGAGCGGATCGGGAACTTCTACCTCGTCGGCGCGGGCACCCACCCCGGCGCGGGGTTGCCGGGCGTGATCGCCGGGGCCAAGGCGACCGCCGGGCTGATGCTGGAGCAACTGGCGTGAGGCGCCTCGCCGTCTATTGCGGCTCGGCCGCGCCGGCGGACCCGCGCTGGATTGCGCTCGCCGCCGAGGTCGGGCGTGGCCTCGCGCGGCGCGGGATCGGCGTGGTCTACGGCGGCGGCCGGCTCGGGCTGATGGGCGCGTTGGCCGCAGGGGCGCTGGGTGAAGGCGGCGAGGTGATCGGGGTGATCCCGCAGGCGCTGGTCGACTGCGAGCTGGCCAACCCGGATTGCACCGAGCTGCACATCGTCGACGGGATGCACGCCCGTAAGCTGGCCTTCACCGGGCTCGCCGACGGCTTCCTGACCCTGCCCGGCGGGGTCGGCACGATGGACGAGCTGTGGGAGGCGGTATCCTGGGCGCAGCTCGGCTATCACGACAAGCCGGTGGGCCTGCTCAACGCCTTCGGCTTCTTCGACCACCTGCTCGCCTTCAACCGCCACCTGATCGAGACCGGCTTCATCCGCCCGGCGCACCAGGGGATCATCATCGCCGAGCACGAGCTGGCCCTGCTGCTCGACCGGATGGCGGCGCACGAGCCGCATGTGCCGATCACGGCGATGCAGGTGGGGGACCTGTAGGAAGCGCTTTTGCTGCAAGCCATGCTGCGCAGCAAAGGTTTGATGCTTCGGAAGAAAATTCGCTACCTCCGGGGCCGCTACGCCCCCATGTGCTCCGCCAGCGCCGCCTGCTGCGCCGCGTCCAGCCGCAGGCCGAGCTTGGTCCGCCGCCACAGCACGTCCTCGGCGGTGCGCGCCCATTCCTCGGCGCGCAGGTAGGCGACCTCCGCCGCGCTGAGCCCGGCGCCGAAGTCGCGGCCGAGGTCGGCGCGGTGGCGCGCCTCGCCCAGCCAGCGGAAGGCGCGGGTGCCGTAGGCCCGGGCCAGCCGCTCGGCGTCGCGCTCGCCGAGGAAGGGGTGGCGCGCGCGCAACTCGGCCCGCAGCGCCGGGCCGCCGTCGACCGGGAAGTCGCCGCCGGGCAGCGGCTTGCTCCTGGTCCAGGCCCGGCCGCGCAGCGCCGCGAGGCGCGGGG
>CALLNA010000291.1 GCA_938005655.1 uncultured Novosphingobium sp. | reverse complement strand
GCCCGGCCCTGCGGGGTGGTCCGGACGAGGGTTGCGACCGGGGCGATGGCGTCGAGCCCGGCGGGGACCGCCGGGAGCATCTCGACGAGATCCTCCGCGCTGGCGGGCAGGCTCGCCCCCTCGCCCATCATCGCCCGCACCCGGTCCCAGGCGGCGTTGAGCAGGGCGTCGCGGTCCGGGAAATAGCGATAGACCGTGCGCCGGCCAATTCCCGTGCGCTCGGCCACGAGGTCGTGGCTGAGGTCGAGCCGCCCTTCGGCAATCAACGCGATGATCGCGTCGGAAATGCGGTTGCGGACGTCGGCCTTCTTTTGCTCGCGCCGGCCGGCGGGCGGGTCCATAAGCTCATCCATGACGGCCTCATAAAAAATGGCACATATCGTGTCAAATTTATATTGACACAAATCGTGCCATATTTATCGAACTCCCCATCAGGAAGGAGATTCGCCATGCTGTTCCATCTCTCCATCGCCGCCCGCGATCCGCGCCATGTCGCCCAGGTCGTCGCCGAGTTGTGGGGCGGAGAGGCCTTCCCCTTCCCGCCGGTCGCCACCGGAAGCTGGATCGCCCATGCCGGCGACGAGCGCGGGACCACGCTGGAGGTCTATCCGATCGACACCGTGCTGCGCGAAGCCGATGGCGACGCCGACGCGGTGGGCGAGGCGACGGGCGTCGAGAGCCTGACCGCGACCCATGCCGCGCTCGCGACCGGCCTCGACCAGGCCGCCGTCCTCGCCATCGCCGCGCGCGAAGGCTGGCCCGCCAAGTACCGCCTGCGCGGCGGCATGTTCGGGGTGATCGAGCTGTGGATCGAAGGCCGCCAGATGGTCGAGGTGCTCACGGCCGAAATGCAGGCGCAATACCTCTCCAGCATGAAGATCGAGAACTGGCGCCGCCTCGCGTCGCGGGCCGCCTGAAGCCCTAGCTTTCGAGAGCCTTCACGCCCGGCAGCTCCTTGCCTTCCATCCATTCGAGGAAGGCGCCGCCTGCGGTCGAGATGTAGCTGAAATCCTGCGCCACGCCGGCATGGTTGAGCGCGGCGACGGTGTCCCCGCCCCCCGCCACCGAGACCAGCGAGCCCTCCTTGGTGAGTGCCGCGGCGGTCTTGGCCAGGGCGACGGTGGCCCGGTCGAAGGGCACGGTCTCAAAGGCACCGAGCGGGCCGTTCCAGACCAGGGTGCGGCAGGTCTTGAGCACGTCGCCCAAGGCCTCGACCGCGGACGGGCCGACGTCGAGGATCATCTCGTCAGCCGCGACCTCGTGGACGTTGCAGGTCCGCAAGGACGGCGGATTGGCGGCGAATTCCTTGGAGACCACGACCTCGTAGGGCAGGTGGATCGTGCAGCCGGCCTTGTCGGCGGCATCCATGATCGCCTCGGCCGTGCCGGCGAGGTCATGCTCGCACAGCGACTTGCCGACATCGACCCCGCGCGCGGCGAGGAAGGTATTGGCCATGCCGCCGCCGATGATCAGGTGGTCGACCTGGCCGACGAGGTGCTTGAGCACGTCGAGCTTGGACGAGACCTTGGCCCCGCCGACCACGGCAGCGACGGGCTTGACCGGATTGCCAAGCGCCGCTTCCAGCGCCTTCAGCTCCGCTTCCATCGAGCGGCCGGCATAGGCGGGCAGCACATGGGCGAGCCCCTCGGTCGTCGCATGGGCGCGGTGCGCGGCGGAGAAGGCGTCGTTGACGTAGAAATCGGCATTGGCGGCGATCGCCTGGGCCAGCTCGGGGTCGTTCTTCTCCTCGCCCGGCCAGAACCGCGTGTTCTCGAGGATCGCGATGCCGCCCGGGGGGAGGATGCCGATCGTCTGCCTGACGATGTCCCCGGCGATCTCGGAGCAGTACATCACCTCGCGGCCCAGCACGTGCTGGACGCAGTCGATCACCCGGCTCAGCGACTGGTTGGGGTCGCGCGCGCCCTTCGGGCGGCCGAAGTGGGCCAGCAGCAGGACCTTGGCCCCGGCGTCGGCCAGCTCCAGGATCGTCGGGGCCGAAGCGCGGACGCCGGGCCGCCCTGCATCGGCAGGTTGAGGTCGACGCGGACCAGGGCGACCTTGCCCTTCCCGTCACCGAGATCGTCCAGCGTGCGGAACTTGCTCATGGGTAACTCCGGGTCCCCTCCCGCGCCGGGACGCGGGAGGGGAGGATTTCGTCAGATCAGCTTGGCGATCGCGCCGGCCGTGTCGATCATGCGGTTCGAGAAGCCCCACTCGTTGTCGTACCACGAGAGGACGCGGACCAGCTTGCCGTCGAGCACGGCGGTCTCCAGGCTGTCGATCGTCGAGCTGTGGGCATCGTGGTTGAAGTCGATCGAGACCAGCGGCTCCTCGGTATAGCCGAGCACGCCCTTGAGCGGGCCTTCGGCGGCCGCCTTGAGCAGGGCGTTGACCTCGTCCTTGGTCGTGTCGCGCGACGGGGTGAAGGTCAGGTCGACGACCGAGACGTTCGGGGTCGGCACGCGGATCGACGAGCCGTCCAGCTTGCCCTTCAGTTCGGGCAGCACGAGGCCGATGGCCTTGGCGGCGCCGGTCGAGGTCGGGATCTGGCTGAGCGCGGCAGCGCGGGCCCGGTATAGATCCTTGTGCATGGTATCGAGCGTCGGCTGGTCACCGGTGTAGGAGTGGATGGTGGTCATCAGGCCGCGCTCGATGCCGATCGCCTCATGCAGGACCTTGGCGAAGGGCGCGAGGCAGTTGGTGGTGCACGAGGCGTTCGAGACGATCTTGTGCTCGGGCGTCAGCTTGTCGTCGTTGACGCCGAAGACGACGGTGAGGTCGACTTCCTTGGCCGGGGCCGAGATCAGCACGCGCTTGGCGCCCGCGTCGAGGTGGGCCTGGCCGCCCGCGCGGTTGGTGAAGAAGCCGGTGCACTCCAGCGCAATGTCGATGCCGTTGGCCTTGTGCGGCAGCTTGGCCGGGTCGCGCTCGGCAGTGACGTGGATGCGCTTGCCGTTGATGATCAGGTCGTTGCCGTCGACCTCGACCGTCCCGGAGAACTTGCCGTGGACCGAATCGTGCTGGAGCAGGCGGGCGTTGGCCCGGGCGTCGGCCAGGTCGTTGATCGACACCAGCTCGAGGTCGTGATCGGTCCGCTCGAGGATGGCGCGGGCCACGTTGCGCCCGATGCGTCCGAAACCGTTGATCGCAACCTTGGTCGCCATGTTCAAAAACTCCTGCTGCTTAGTTGAGACGGTCCACGATCTGCGGGACGATCTTCTCCACGGAAAAACCGAAATGCTCGAACAGCACCTCCGCCGGGGCGGATGCGCCGAAGCGGTCGAGGCCGATGGTCAGGCCGTCGCCGACGTACTTCTGCCAGCCGAGCGTGACGCCGGCCTCGATCGAGACCTTGAGGGCGTCGGCCGGCAGCAGCTCGGCGCGATAGGCCGCGCCCTGCGCCTCGAACAGCTCCCACGAGGGCATCGAGACGACGTCGGCGCCGATGCCCTGCGCTTCGAGCGCCGTGGCGACGTTCACCGCCAGCTCGACTTCCGAGCCGGTGGCGAGCAGCACGACCTTGCGGGCGGCCTCGGCCGCCTTGAGGCGGTAGGCGCCCTTGGCGCTGAGGTTGGCGCCGCCCTCGACGGTGCGGAGCTGCGGCAGGTTCTGCCGGGTCAGCGCGAGGACGGAGGGCCGGGCCGACTCCTGGAGCGCGAGGTTCCAGCACTCGGCCGTCTCGATGATGTCTGCCGGGCGGAACACGTTGAGGTTCGGGATCATCCGCAGCGACATGACGTGCTCGACCGGCTGGTGGGTCGGGCCGTCCTCGCCGAGGCCGATCGAATCGTGGGTCAGGACATAGACCACCCGCGCCCGCTGGAGCGCCGAGAGGCGGATCGCGTTGCGGCAATAGTCGGAGAAGACCAGGAAGGTGCCGCCGTAGGGGATCACCCCGCCGTGCAGCGCCATGCCGTTCATCGCCGCGGCCATGCCGAACTCGCGGATGCCGTAATAGACGTAGCGGCTGGCGTAGTTGTCCGCGCCGAACGTGCCCAGGCCCTTGGTCAGCGTGTTGTTCGAACCGGTCAGGTCGGCCGAGCCGCCGACGGTGTCGGGGATCTGCGCGTTGATCGCCTCGAGCGCCATTTCGCTCGCCTTGCGGGTCGCGACCTTCTGCGGCGCGGCCAACAGGCCCTGGATATGGTCGGCCATCGAGAACCAGGCCGGCAGTTCGCCGCGCATGCGGCGCTCGAACTCGGCGCGATCCTCATGCGCCGCGAGGCGCTGCTTCCACGCGGCGTGCGGCACGGCGCCGCGCTTGCCCGCCGCCAGCCAAGTCTCGCGGATATCGCCCGGAATCTCGAAGGCCGGGTGGTTCCAGCCCAGCGCCTGCCGGGCAGCGGCGACTTCGTCCGCGCCCAGCGGCGATCCGTGCACCTTGGACGAGCCCTGCTTGTTGGGCGCGCCCTTGCCGATCACCGTGCGACACTGGACGAGCGAGGGCAGCGCGCTGGCAAGCGCTTCGTCGATCGCGCGGGCAATGTCCGCCCGGTCATGGCCGTCGCATTCGACGACCTGCCAGCCCGAGGCACGGTAGCGCGCGGGAATGTCCTCGCTCGACGAGAGCGAGACCGCGCCGTCGATCGTGATCTTGTTGTCGTCCCACAGCACGATCAGCTTGCCGAGCTTCAGATGCCCGGCAAGACCGACCGCCTCGTGGTTGATGCCTTCCATCAGGCAGCCGTCGCCGGCGATCACCCAGGTGCGGTGATCGACCAGGCCGTCGCCATAGATGGCGTTCAAATGCCGCTCGGCAGCGGCCATGCCGACCGCCATCGCAAAGCCCTGGCCGAGCGGGCCGGTAGTGCATTCCACGCCCGGCAGCTCGAAATTCTCGGGATGGCCGGCGCAGGGGCTGCCGATCTGGCGGAAGTCGCGAATGTCCTGCAGCGTCGGCTGCGCATAGCCGGCGAGATAGAGCGTCGAATAGAGCAGCATCGAGCCGTGCCCGGCCGAAAGCACGAAACGATCGCGGTCCGCCCATTTCGGGTCGGCCGGATCGAACTTCAGATACTCCTGGAACAGCACCGTGGCCACGTCGGCCATGCCCATCGGCATGCCGGGATGCCCCGAATTGGCCGCCTCCACGGCGTCCATCGACAATGCCCGGATGGCATTGGCGCAATCGGCGAAGCTTGCGGTCACTTGGAGTCCCCTGATGCTGGCGCGGACGCCTTTGGTCACCTTGGACCGCCACGTCAACCGCCTCGACATCCCGAAGGGCGGGCGGACTCGGGCCGGCGCGGCTCCGGTCCGCCTCGTCGAACCCGCCCGGCAGGCGTTGCCATTCAGGGGTTGCTAGGTTCGGATGGGGTGCGTAACGCTTGCGGCATGGCAAGTACGCCCGCCGATCGTATCGAACAGGCCCTCGTCCGCATCGAGAAAGCCGCCGCAGCGCGGGCCTATGCCTGCGAACGGATCACCCAGCGCCACGCCAAGCTGCGCGCCCGCATCGAGGATGCGGTGAGTTCGCTCGACGCGCTGATCGCGCGCGAAGCCGGGGCGGAGCAGGACTGATGGCGGATATCGACATCTCCGTCGCGGGCCGCAGCTATTCGGTCGCCACCCGCGAAGGCGACGAAGGGCATATTCGCCACCTCGAAGCGATCCTGCAACGCCATGCCGACACCGCCCTGCGCGCGTCGGGCGGCCTGAACGCCGAGCGCACGCTCGTCTATCTCGCGCTGATCCTCGCCGACCTGCTCGACGAGACCGAACGCAATCCGCCGGAGGGCGTCTCGCCGGTCCTGCTGGAGCGCATCGCCGATCGGCTGGAAGCCGTTGCCGCGGCGCTCGAAGAGGATGCAAGCGAGGCATAGGCCTCGTGCCTCCGTCGCCCCCGGCTTTCGCGGCGCTGGCGCAAGGAGGGTAGTTGCGGGAGCGCCTTCAAGCCCCTACATCCGTCCATGGCGGGCACTGCCCGGTACGAGCCATAGCAATTATCCCTGAGGCTATTCATCATCCATGGGGGCTGTCCCTGTGCGGATCCTGGTCCGCGGCATATGGTCCCCACCTGACGTAACGGGCGTCAGTGGATATTCTGGCAAACGGCCATGGCGGTCCCGCCACCGCTCCCCTAGAAGCGTGGCATGATCGACAAGCTAGCCCTGCGGGCACAGCTCCGCGCCGAGCGCGACGCCTTCGCCATCGAAGCCAGCGAAGCGATCCTCGCGCCCGAGGCGTTCGTCGATCGCCTGGCCGCCGGGGCCACCGTCGCCACCTATGTCGCCATCGGCAGCGAAGCCGACCCCACCCAGCTCGCCGCCGCCGCCGCGGAGAAGGGTTGCGCGCTCGCCCTCCCCTTCGTCGTCGATCGCGCCGCGCCGATCCGGTTCCTGGCATGGCGGATGGGCGAGCCCCTGGCCGACGGCCCGTTCGGCCTGCGCCAGCCACGCGCCGACAGCCCGGAAGTGGCGCCCGACGTGATCCTGACGCCCCTTGTCGGTTTCGACGCGCGCCTCAATCGCCTCGGCCAGGGCGCCGCGCATTACGACCGCGCCTTTGCCCGCTATCCCGATGCCTGGCGCGTCGGCGTCGCCTGGGCGATGCAGGAAGTGCCGGCCGTCCCCTCCGACATCTGGGACGTGCCGCTCCAGGCCGTGATAACCGAGAAAGGCATGACATGGCACGCGGGGGCGTAGCGCCGAGCTGGCGCAAGCCGGCGGGCGCACTGGGCATCGTCGCCTGGATTCTGGCGTGGATCGTCCTGGTGGCGAGCTTCTCGCACTGGATCGGGCAGCTGCACGTGCTCGCCCAGCTGCCGATCTACGTGGTGACGGGCATCGTCTGGATCCTGCCGCTCGGCGGGGTGCTGCGCTGGATGGAGACCGGGCGCTGGCGCCGCGCCTGAAGGCGCATGGCGCGAGTGACGGGGCTCGAACCCGCGACCTCCGGCGTGACAGGCCGGCGC
>CALLNA010000290.1 GCA_938005655.1 uncultured Novosphingobium sp. | reverse complement strand
GCTCTCCCTTGTCGACCCGCCTGCTATCGCCCCCCCGCCGGGGCTTCAATCGAGCCTCTCCAGATGTGGAAAGATGGGCCTAGTCGATGACCTTACGGGCTATCAGATCGTCCACTCGATCCTGCGGCAAGCCCAGGATCTCGCGATAGACGTAATCGTTATGCTCCCCGAGCAGCGGGGCGCCGCGCTCGATGGTCGCTTCGTCGGGCGTCATCCGCCAGCTCGGGCCGATGATCGGACGCGAGCCGTTGCGGTGGTCGCTGACCATCCGATAGCCGCCGCTGGCCCAGAGGTGATCGTCGGAGCAGAGATCGAGCGAGCTGGCGCTGCGGAACGCGGGGACGCCCGCCGCACGCAGCCTGTCGCCGAGGTCCAGGGCGCTGTGCCCGGCGGTCAGCGCGCCGATCTCGGCGTCCAGGGCATGACGTTCGGCCAGCCGGTCGGCCAGGGTGGGATAGCGCGCGGCATCGGCGCCGAGCACCGCGCACAGCGCTTGCCATTCGGCATCGTTCGCCACGGCGATGCTCAGCCATTCGCCGTCCGCGCAAGGATAGGCGCCGTGCGGGCACATCTCGGGATGGAAGTTGCCGTCGGCGGCCGGAACTTCGCCGGTCACGCTCCAGGCATAGAGGCTGTCGCCGACCAGGCTGGTCATGGTCTCGACCGCCGAGAGGTCGATGAACTGGCCTTCGCCGGTCCGTTCGCGGTGATGCAGCGCGGCGACGCAGGCGAGGGCGGCGCAGGCCCCCGCGGTGGAATCGCCGTAGCGGATGTTCATGCCCTTAGGCGTCTCGCCCTCGTGCCCAACCAGGGCGGTGAGGCCGGAGAGCGCGGCGAAGCAGGGCGCATAGCCGGTCTGATAGCCGAGCGGCCCGTCGTTACCCCACATCTTGATCGAGCACTGGATGATGTCGGGCTTGATCGCCTTCAGGTCCTCATAGCCGAGCTTGGAGCGCTCCATCGCGCCGGGGCGGATGTTGTCGATCACGATGTCGGACTGCGCGACCATCTGTTTGAGCAGGTCCAGCCCCTCCTCGGTCTTCATGTTGACCTGGACCGAGAGGATTTCCTGGTTGATCGACAGGAAATAGGGCGCGGAGTTGATGTCCACGCCGCCATAGGCGCGCATCTCGTCGAGCTGGGCCATGGACTCGACCTTGATCACCTCGGCGCCGAGGTGGGCGAGGTACTTGCCCGCGTAAGGCCCGGCCCAGACCTTGGTGATCTCGAGCACGCGGACCCCCGCGAGCGGCCCGCCGCGATCAGGCTGAGGCATCGTGCTCTCCTAGCGAGGGGGCGGGCGTTCTCAGCTCCACGGGCGTCGCGCTCATCTTGTAGGGTACGGTCGGATAGAGCCGGCCACCCATGTCCTGGAAGAAGCCGCGATGGGCGAGCTGCTCGTTGTGCGGCAGGTCGGCGGCGGTGTTGACTGGGACCATGGCCACGCCGGCCTTCTGCGCGGCCTCGGTGATCGGCATCTTCCGCTGGTCGCGCGCCCATTCGGAGAAGTGGCGGCGGAACTCGCCCACCCGGTCCGGCGTGCAGTGGAACTCCAGCCAGTCCTCGGGCAACTCGCGCGCCCAGGCGGGATCGCCCATCAGTGCGCAGAGCCCCTGCCAGTGGACCTTGGTGGTCATGAACAGGAAGACATGGCCGTCCTTGCAGGCGAAGGAGGTGCCGGGGCCGCCCATGTCGTAGGCCGAGCGCTCGGCGCTGGGATCGACCTCGCCCGCGAGCATCCGGTCGAGCACGCAATCGATCCGGTTCACCTGGACCTGGACCTCCGAGATGGCGACGAACTGGCCCGCCCCGGTCCGGCGCTGGCGGTGCAGCGAGGAGAGCACGGCCAGGGCGGCGTCGATGCCGCTCTCGTAGTCGGGCAGGAAGCGCCCAGCGCCTTTCAGCGGCGGCTTGTCGGGCGGGGTCTCGCTCGGGCTGTGGTAGGCCCAGCCCCCGGCGTTGATGACGTTGAGCGGGCGGGCGGACTGCCACTCGGCGGGCGCGCCCTGGCCGAACGGGGTGATCGCGCAGTGGACCAGATGGGGGTGGGCCGCCGCCACCTCGGCTTGGCCGATGTTGCGGGCGGCCGCCCAGGCCTCGTCATGGTCGTCGATCAGGGCATTGGCGCGGGCGAGCAGGCGATCCAGCGTGGCGCGGTCGGCCGCGTTCGCGAGGTCGAGCACGACCGATTTCTTGTTGGTGTTGAAGAAGCCGAAGACGGCGCTCGTGCCCACGACGATCGGGTTCATCCGCCGCGTCGGCGCGCCGCCGGGGCGCTCGATCTTGATCACTTCGGCGCCGAAGTCGGCGAGAAGCTTGCCGCAATATTCGCCGCAGGGCCGCTCGGCCGTCTCGACGATCACCAGGCCGTCCAGCGCGCCGCTCACAGCGATTGCCCGTCGTCGATGGTGAAGGTCGCGCCCGTCACCTGGCGGGAGCGGTCGGAGAGCAGGTAGATCAGCATGTCGTCGAGCGCGTCCCTGTCCAGCAGGCGGCGGCGGTGGAGGCTGGCGATGTCGTCCCGGCCGTGCTCGCTGGCGAACCAGTCGGCGTTGATCTCGGTGGGTATCCAGCCGGGCTGGAGCGTGTTGACATTGATCCCTTGGCGCACCCATTCGCGGGCGAGCTGGCGGCCGAGATGGGCGAGGCCGGCCTTGGTGGCGGCGTACATCGCGTCGCCCGTGCCGTTCTGCTCGGCGGTGATCGAGCCGATCAGGACCACGCGGCCGTCCTCCCGTTCGCGGCTGCCCGCGGCGATCATCCGCCGCGCGCCTTCCCGCGCCACGAGATAGGCCCCGAGCAGGTTGGTGTCGAGCACGCGGCGGACCCCTTCGAGGGCCGTGTCGGTGGCGTGGCCACCCGTGCCGACGCCGGCATTGGCGACAATGCCGTTGACCGTGCCGAACCGCGCCTCGGCCGCGTCGTAGGCGGCGATTACAGAGGCCTCGTCGGTGACGTTGAGTGAGACCGCAAGGGCCCGGTCGGTTTCTCCGATCTCGCTGGCCAGTGCTTCGACACGCTCCAGCCGCCGCGCGCCGAGCACGACGCGGGCGCCGGCCGCCGCCAGCGCCCGGGCGAAGCCGGCGCCGATACCCGACGATGCGCCGGCGATCAGGACCGTCCGGCCCGCCAGACTCAGCATGTCGGCCTCAGCATTCGTGGCGCTGCAACTTCTCCCAGTCCGGGAACTTGGGCTCCATCGCCATGTAGTGGTCGACTGTCCGCTCGAAGTTGCGGATGCGGATTTCCTGGTAGTCGGCCAGGGTCAGGCCCGGCTTGGCGCTGGCTTCCAGGCCCTCCTGCTGGGCGTAGAGGTTGTCCGTATCCTGGTCGAGGATGTTGCCGAAGCCCGGATCCATGCCCTTGGCTTCCATGAAGGACTGGTTGTCCGCCAGGATCTCGACCTCGGCCGTCTCGGGCACCGAGCCGTCCTTGGGCAGCGGGCGCATGAACATGACCTCGTAGATCGTGCGGCGATGGTCGCGCGCGTCCGGACGGAAGCGATAGATCATCGGCAGCGAGATGCCAGGGAACAGGAACAGGTTGGGGAAGAAGGTGTAGCTGTAGGTGTCGAGCAGCTCGGTGTCCGAGACATGGCTGAGATCGGTGTTGGTCGCGGTCTCGAACATGTCGCGGAACATGTCGGCCATGACCTGGCGGGCGCGCTCGCCCTCCTTGAGCTGCGGCTTGGAGCCGCCCAGCGAGGAGCTGTCGCCCAGGGTGAAGTTCTCGATGATGTCCTGCTCGGTATACTTGCCGTAGAGCTTGGGGCTGACCACGCCGAGCGTCGAGATAAAGCGGTCGACGTGCTTGCCGTAGACGTCGTACTGCGAGTTCACATCGCCGTTGGCCGGCGCCACTTGCGGGTGGGTGTCGCCGACGTGATAGGCCTCCATGAAGGCCTCCATCGTCAGCTTCCAGTTGGCCGGATAGCTCTTCTGGACGTGAAGGTAGATGTAGCGGTCCTCCAGCTTCCAGGCCTTGAGGTGGGCCAGCGCGGCCTCGCCCAGGTAGTCCTCAAGGCTCGGCGCGTCGGGGTCCATGTTGATCCAGACGAAGCCGCCGAGCCGCGCGACGCGGGCCTCGGGCAGGCACATCTTGCGGCGGGTGGCGTGGGCGAAGTCCCACTTCTCGGGCAGGTTCTTGAGGCTGCCGTCGAGGTTCCAGTCCCAACCGTGGAACGGGCACTTGAGGCTCATCGCGAAGCCCGCCGTGCCCGAGGGCTTCAGCTTGGTGCCGCGGTGGAGGCAGGAGTTGAAATGGGCGCGGATCTCGTCCTCGCCGCTGCGCACGACGACGAAGCTGTAGGAGCCGACGTCGTAGACGTAGTAGTCGCCGACCTCGGGAATGTGCTCCTCGCGGCAGGCCATCTGCCAGGTGCGGGTCCACAGCCTGGCGAACTCGCCCTTGGCGAAGTCGGCGTCGGTGTAGCGCTCCTTGGAGACGTCCTCGCTGCCGAGGTATTCGTAGCTCTCGCTCGCCGCCCAGGCCGGGGCCGGGACCTTGTCGCGGGCGATGATCTCCTGCGTGGTTTCGGCCGGGCAGCGGGCTTGTCCAGGCTGCAACGTGCCGGTTTCGACGTTCATTTCCGGGTCTCCATCAGGCGGCGACGGCGGGCTGGGCCGCGGTCGCCTGCAATTGGGGGGCAAGCTTGTGGAACGCGCCGTCCTTCATGATCATCATCAGGCGGTCATGATCGGTGAGCAGCGAGAGGTCCTGGAGCACGTCGCCGTCGACGAGCACCAGGTCGGCGAGCTGGCCTTCGGCGATCGTGCCGAGGTCGCCTTCCGCGCGCATGGCCTGGCCGCCGTAGCGGGTCGCGCAGACCAGCGCCTCGGCGGGCGAGTAGCCGTAGAGCTCGACGAACAGCTTGATGTCGCGCGCCTGGGTTCCCTGCGGGCTCCAGCCGAAGCCGTAGTCGCCGCCGATCAGGTGGCGGACGCCGCGCTTGCGCAGCTCGGTGTGGGTCTTGACCGATTCCTCGAGCAGGGCGGTGATGCCCATGTAGCCGCCGATCTCCGGCGTCAGGCCGTGGCCCGCCGCCTCGCCGTGGACGATCTGGTAGAACAGGCCGACGGTCGGCACGACGAAGATGCGGTCCTTGGCCGCCTCCATCAGGTCGAGCAGCTCCTCGTCCGAATATTCGCAGTGGAACAGCCCGTCGACGCCGGCCCGAACGCAGTGCTTGGAGCCTTCGATCGAGCGGGTGTGGGCGTTGATCTTCTTGCCGTAGGCATGGGCGGTGTCGGCGGCGACCTTGATCTCCTCGAAGGTCATCGGCGTCGTGTGGCCCGGCGTGTTCGGGTAGAAGGGATCGCCCGAGACGTCGAGCTTGATGTTGTCGACGCCCTCGCGGCAGTGCAGGCGCACGGCTTTCCGCATCTCCTCCACCCCGTCGACGATGGTCGAGGGGCCGATGCGGGGGTTGTGCTCCTTGCTCTCGTCGCCCATCGCGCCGGTGACGCTGATCTCCAGCCCTCCGGCGCGGATGCGCGGGCCGGGCAGGCGGCCGGCCTCGACCTCGCCGCGCACCGCGACGCCGAGCCGGAGCTTCGCTTCGGATGCGCCGTAAGCGCTGGTGAAGCCGGCATCGATCAGCGCCTTGGCCCCGCGCGCGGCGGCGAAGACCTGGGCTTCGGGCGAGGGGGTGATAAGGTCCTCGGTGGCGGTGACGTTCTCGAAGCTGAGGTGGGCGTGGCCTTCGACCATGCCGGGCATCAGGAAGCGGCCTGCCGCGTCGATCACCTGATCGGCCTGCGGACCCGGCGTGCCGGCGCGGGAGACGGCCGCGATGCGATTGTCCTCGATCAGCACGTCGCCCGCGAAGGGCGCGGCGCCGGTCGCGTCGAAAACGGTGGCATTGGCGATTCTGATGCGCGGCACGGGCTGAACCTCTCCTCAGGGTGACGCCGACGATAGCTCTCCCGCCTTTTACCCCAAATGACTGGCTGCGCAGAAGAGGTTAACCCGAGCGGCGGGGGCTGCGCCGCCAGTCAAATCTGCTCGCCGCCGGGGCAGTCCCATTGCGTGGCGATGTCGGTCATGGGACAACCCGATCGAACACCATTCGAGGGATCGGAGTCTGCCGGGCATGGGCCATTTGAAAGTCACCTTCACCGACACCAACGGCGATACCACGCAGGTCGACGACGTCGATGCCGGGCTGAGCCTGATGGAGGTCGCCAAGGCCCATGGCGTCGCCGGGATCATGGGCGATTGCGGCGGCGCCTGCGCCTGCGCCACCTGCCACGTCTATGTCGCCGAGGAATGGTTCGACAAGGTCGGCCCGCCCGACGACATCGAGTTCGCGATGCTCGACATGGTGTCGGACGTCCAGCAGGACACCAGCCGCCTGTCCTGCCAGATCAAGATGTCGGACGAGCTCGACGGCATCGCGGTGACGGTAGCGCCCAGCTCGGGCTTCTGACCGGGCGCCTGCCGCCGCTGCTGCGTTGCCGTGGGGGGCAAGCGCGGGTTCGAGGTCGGATATGGCCCGCCGCGCCGGGCCTTCGCATTATGTCGACCGAACTCGAACAGGATCGAAAGAGATGGATACTCAAGCGGCCGACCGGCCCCAACTGACCGACGCGGAGCGCGATCTGCTCGAAACCGGCACGCTCGCCGATCCGGGCGTCCAGGCCCAGCCGCACGCCTATTACCGCGCGATGCGCCATGGCGATCCGGCGCATTTCGACGCCAAACTCGGCTCGTGGCTGGTCACGCGGCACGAGGACATCCTCGCGGTCCAGGCCGATCCGCTCACCTTCTCG
>CALLNA010000289.1 GCA_938005655.1 uncultured Novosphingobium sp. | reverse complement strand
CCGACCGTCACGCTATCCCAGTAGCGGGGATTGTGGGCCAGGTCGTGGAGCATCTTGATCCAGGTGAACTTGCGGTCCTCCAGGGCCTCCAGCTCGTCGTCGGTCCAGACCGGGTCCTCGGCGCCGCTCTGGTCGGCGGAGATCGATTCCTCTCCCGCCGCCTGGTTGTAGCGGATCGAGGTCGAGCGCTGCTTGGCGATCAGGTCGCCGTGCTGGTTGTAGTAGAAGTTGTCGCCGCGCTGGAAGCAGGTCGGGCCGGCGAACTTGGTCTCCTTGATCACGTAGTCGAAGGGGATGCGCTCGTTCCAGATGCGGTCGCCCGCGACGATCTTGGGGCCGTAGAACCACCACTCGTCGCCGCCGAACAGCATGTGCGAATTGGGGATCAGGCCGATGCACGAGGGCGCCGAGCCGTGGCCGTCGTCCATCGTCACCGGGAACGACTGCGGCGCGACGAGCTGGCCGAAGCGGCTCTCCAGCGCATAGGCCGAATCGTAGTGCAGCCGGTTCGGGTAGTGCATCGCCTGGGCCCAGCGGCGGATATCGGTGTTCGCCACGGCCTCGACCATGCGGGCGGGCTGCATCGGCTTGCCGATGTAGTTGTCGAGATCGGAACAATCGAGGGTGGCCATTGGCATACTCCTGTGGATGCGGATGTTTGAGTTAGGCGGGCTTCTTCGGAAGGGCGATCTCGGCCGTGCCGGTAGCGAGGATCGTGCCCTTCTGGTTGGCCATCTTGTGCTTGACGTGGACCAGGTGGCGGCCCTCGTCGTCGACCGACTTGTCGATCACCTCGGCGGTCTGGATCGTGATGTCGCCGGTCAGCGCCGGACCGCGGTAGTTCGAGACGGCGTGGACGACCATGCCGTGCTCGCCCGCCCAGCCGGCGAGGTAGTCGATCCCCCAGGCCCCCATCGAGGCGCCGTAGCCGTAGCCGCGCGGCATCCCGATCCGCCGCGCCCAGGCCGGGAACAGGTGCCCGCGCGAGGGGCCGTAATAGGCGCCGTCGGTCAGGAAGGGATCGGTCTTCATCATGTCGGGATCGTTCTCCCAGATCCCCATCTCCTCGGAGAAGCCGACCCCGGCGAGGTCCTGCTTGCGCAGGTTCATCGTCCCCCAGTTGTTGACGATGTAGGCGCGCCATTCGGTGGCGAAGCTGGCGATCGAGTGGACGCCGAAGACCCGCTCGGGCAGGTCGTCGCCGACGGCCACGTCGTCCCACCAGCGCTCCTTGTGGCCGAGGTCGTGCATCATCTTGGCCCAGGCGAAGCGGCGCTTCTCGACCTCCACCAGCTCCTCGGCGGTCCAGACCGGCTCCTCGAACTCCTCGGTGTTCACCGTCTCCCCGCCGGCGTGGGCGAGGTAGCGGATCGAGGTCGAGCGCTGCTTGAGGATCAGCTCGCCGTCCTGGTTGGTGAAGTTGTTGTCCCCGCGCTGGAAGCAGGTCGGGCCGGCGAACTTGGTCTCCTTGACCACGTAGTCGAAGGGGATGCGCTCGTTGGCGATCGTGTCGCCGGGCCGGACCCGGACGCCGGTGAACCAGTGCTCGTCGCCGCCGAACAGCAGGTGCGAGTTAGGGATGTTGCCGACGCAGGCCGGCGCCGCGCCGTGGCCGTCATCGGTGGCGATGCAGAACGACTGCGGCGCGACCATCCCGCCCCAGCGGCTCGCCGCGGCGAAGTCGGGATCGTAGTGGAGCAGGTTCGGGTAGTGCATCGCATGGACCCAGCGGCGGATGTCGTTGGGCGCGATCGGCTCGCGCAGGCTCGACGAGGCGACGGGCTTGCCCAGGTACTGGTCGATGTCCGAGGTATCGAGCGTCTGTGCGGTCATGAATCCCAATTCCTCTCCCGGCCCGCCCGGCAGGCCATCCACCGAACGTCCATTGTGCAGTTGTTCAGCAAAGGCAATGCCCGAACTGGCGGCTCGACAGGAAAAGCAGGCGTGCTAAGGACGTTTAATCGGTCGATTAAAACAGGGAAGATCAATGCCCAAGCCGCTGCCCGCCCTGTTCTCCCGCCTGCGCCTGCCGGTCATCGCCTCGCCGATGTTCATCGTCTCGGGGCCGGACCTGGTCATCGCCCAGTGCAAGGCGGGCGTGGTCGGCAGCTTTCCGGCGCTCAACGCCCGGCCCGCCAGCCAGCTCGACGAATGGCTGCACCGCATCACCGAGGAGCTTGCCGCCCACGATCGCGCCTATCCCGAGCGGCCCGCGGCGCCCTTCGCGGTCAACCAGATCGTCCACCGCAGCAACGATCGGCTGGAGGCCGACATGGCCACCTGCGAGAAGTGGGAGGTGCCGCTGCTCATCACCTCGCTCGGCGCACAGGAAGAGGTGAACCGGGCGGCGCACGGCTGGGGCGGCCTGGTGTTCCACGACGTGATCGACGATGCCTTCGCCCGCAAGGCGATCGAGAAGGGCGCCGACGGCCTGATCCCGGTCGCGGCCGGCGCGGGCGGCCATGCCGGCGCGCAATCGCCCTTCGCCCTGATGCAGGAGATCCGCGCCTGGTTCGACGGCCCGGTCGCCCTCTCCGGCGCGATCGCCCACGGCCGCTCGATCCTCGCCGCCCAGGCGATGGGCGCCGACTTCGCCTATGTCGGCAGCCCGTGGATCGCCACGCCCGAGGCCAATGCGCCGGATGCCTACAAGGCGCAGATCGTCGCGGGCCGCGCCGCCGACATCGTCTATACCAACCTCTTCACCGGGGTTCACGGCAACTACCTGAAACCCTCGATCCGCGCCGCCGGGCTCGACCCCGACAACCTCGCCCAGAGCGATCCGAGCAAGATGGACTTCGGCTCCGGCGGCGCGGCGAAGGCGTGGAAGGACATCTGGGGCTCGGGCCAGGGCATCGGCGCGGTGAGCGCGGTGGAACCCGTGGCCGAGCGGGTGGAGACCCTCGCCCGGCAGTACGAAGCGGCCAAGGCGGAGCTGATGGAGCGGATCGGGTACTGAACCCGATCCTTCATGCAGCCCGTCAGAATACCCCCAGCGCCAGCCCTTCCGCCAGGGCCGCGCCCAGCTCGCGGCAGCGTTGCAGGTCCGGCTCGGGCACCTGTTTGGGCGCGAGGATGGCTTCCGGGGTCTGGGCGCCGAGGTTGACGATCAAGGGCTCGGCGACGCGCTTCAGGCGCCAGCCGGTGACGATGCGGTCGATCTGGGCCTGGGCGCCGCGTCCGTCCGAGCCGGCGGCGATCGCCGTGGCATAGGCGCGGCCCTCGATCCGCCCGAGCAGCGGGTAATAGGCGCGGTCGAACATCTCCTTCATCGCGCCGCTCAGCGCGGCGAGGTTCTCCGGGCAGACGAAGAGGTAGCCCGAGGCCTCCAGCAGGACCTCGGGCGTGGCCTCGCTGGCCGGGACGAGGCGCGCGCCTTCCCCGGCCCCGGCCAGCGCCGCCTCGGCCATGGCGCGGGCGGCGCCGGTCCGGCTGTGCCAGACGATTGTCAGCACCTTGACGCCAACACCTTGCCGTCAGCAGCCGTTCCGGCCGCCGCCGCCAAGACCGCCGAGGCCGCCGAGCATCCCGCCGAGCCCGCCGCGGCGCGGGGTGCAGTTGCGCGGCGGCGGCGCGTCGCCTTCATCGTCGTCGCGGGAATAGCGGCCGCCCTGCCCGCCCATCCCGCTCATGCCTTCCATCCCGGCCATGTCCATCCAGCTCGTGGTCGAGCGATGGCGGATGCGCGCGGTCCACTCCGGGTTCCAGGCGCGGGCCCCGGCCGGGCGCGGCGGATAGGCGAAGTCCTCCTCCGGCCCGAAGGCGGTCAGGGTGCCCATGCGGAACTGGCCCGCGTCGCGGATCACCTCGGCGGGGATCGTGCAGCTCGTCGCGGTCGGCGGCAGGACCGTGCGGTCGCGCACCAGCGCGGCGACCTGGCCGGGCGAGAGCCAGTCGGCCAGCCCGCCGCCGAACTGGCGGGTCGCGCTGCTCGACCACATGACCATGTCGCCCATGTCGCCGCGATCGTTCATCTGGCCGCCGAACAGGGTGGCGAGATAGCCGGTCGCCAGCGGGATGCCGGACCACATCAGGTTCTTCGCCCCGCCCGGCAGGTTCATCGTGCGCGAGCGCAGCGGCTGCATGAAGTCGTTGGCCAGGGTGAACGAGATCTCCGGCGCGAAGTTGCTGGAGATCTTGTGCGGCCCGGGCAGCGAGGAATCGGAGCGGACGTACTTGCCGTCCTCCGCCGGCCAGCGCGCGAAGGAGCGGCTGTTCTGCGCGGTCGGCCCCCAGTCGCGGACGATGGTCGTGGTCCACAGCCCGGGCGGAACCTGCCCGGCGGCGAGCCTGGAGAAGTCGATGACGACGGGCTGGCCCTTGGGCGCGTGCTCGCCGCAGCCCCAGTAGATCAGCATCCGGCCCTTGGGGCGCTGGGGCAGTTCGTCCACGCCGCGCTCCTCGCGCGGGGAGACAAGCTGGACCGAGCGGCCGAGCTGGGCCGCGGGCGGCATGAAGTGGTCGGCCTTGGGCGCGCCCCGGTCGGCCGCGCGGCCCGAGCCGAGCCGCAGCAGCAATTCGTGCTGGACGGCGTTGCCGCCCCCGCCGCCGCCGAACATCATGCCCATGCCGCCGCCGCCGCCCTGGGCGCCGACGCCCGAGACGGTCCCGGCCCGCATGTCGTAGCGCGCCGGCCCGCCACCGCCGGAACCCCCGCCCGCACCGGCCGGCTGCGCCAGCAGCGGCGCGGCGGCCAGCCCCACGGCCAGGGCCGCCGCCCCGGCCGAAGCGAATATCATCGTCGATCTGCCCATAACCCCGAGTCCTCCTGCTTCCTTCCCGCTTGCTAGCCAATCACGACAGCTGCGAATTGGCAATTGTCGACAAGCCTTAACGACGGCTTTGCCATGTGCGGCCGATCGGTTAGTCCGGCTCCATGGCGTCCCACGCTCCCTCCGTCTTCGGCATCGACCGCTCGCTCTCGGGCCGCGCCTGGCGCTGGCGGCGCGGCAACATGGATATCGGCGACGGCGCGGGAGCGCCCGGCGGGCTGGAGAGCGACCTGGTCGATCAGCTCCTCCTCGCCCGCGGCGTGGCGGCGGACGATCTGGCGCGCCACCGCGCGCCCTCGCTACGCGAGTTCCTGCCCGACCCGTCGGAGTTCCGCGACATGGAGGCGGCGGCCGAGCGCCTCGCCCAGGCGGTGCTGACCCACGAGACCGTCACCGTCTATGGCGACTACGACGTCGACGGGGCGACCAGCGCGGCGCTGCTCATCCGCCTGCTGCGGATGCTCGGCCACGATGCCGGCTACTACATCCCCGACCGCCTGCTGGAAGGCTACGGCCCCTCGGGCGAAGCGCTGGTCCGCCTCGCCGGGCAGGGTTCCAGCCTGATCGTGACGGTCGACTGCGGGGCCATGGCCCACGAGGCGCTGCGGATGGCGCACGAGGCCGGCGTCGACGTGATCGTGGTCGATCACCACAAGTGCGCGCCGGAGCTGCCGGTGGCGGCCGCCCTGGTCAACCCCAACCGCCTCGACGAGGGCGATATCGGCGCGGCCCACGGCCACCTCGCGGCGGTCGGCGTAGCCTTCGTCCTCGCCGTGGCGACGGTCCGCCGCCTGCGCGGCTGCGGCTATTTCGCGGCGCGGGCCGAGCCCGACCTGTTCGCCCTGCTCGATCTCGTCGCCCTCGGCACCGTCGCCGACGTCGCGCAACTGAAGGGCCTCAACCGGGCGATGGTCGCCCAGGGGCTCCGGGTCATGGCCCGGCGCGACAACGTCGGCATGGCGGCGCTGATCGACGCCAGCCGGCTGAAGCGCGCGCCGACCTGCTCCGACCTCGGCTTCGCGCTCGGCCCCCGGGTCAACGCCGGGGGCCGCGTCGGCGAGGCGACGCTCGGGGTGCGCCTGCTCACCACCCAGGACCCGGACGAGGCGCGCGAGATCGCCGCCCAGCTCTCCCGCCTCAACGAGGAGCGCCGGGCGATCGAGGCCGAGGTTCAGGAGGCGGCCGAGGCGCAGATCGCCGGGCAGCACAACCGCGCAGTCATGGTCCTCGCCGGCCGGGGCTGGCATCCCGGCGTGATCGGCATCGTCGCCGGGCGGATCAAGGAGAAGACCGGCAAGCCGACGCTGGTCATCGCGCTCGACGCCGACGAAACCGGCCACGGCAAAGGCTCCGGCCGCTCGATCGCCGGGGTCGACCTCGGCGCCGCGATCATCGCCGCGCGCGAGGCCGGGCTGCTGGTGGCGGGCGGGGGCCACGCCATGGCGGCGGGGCTCACCATCGCGGCGGACCGGGTCGGCGCGCTGGCCGACTGGCTCGACGCCAGGCTCGGCGCCGACGTGACCGCCGCCGCCGCGACCCAGGCCGTGCTGCTCGACCTCGCCGTCGCGCCCGGCGGCCTGCGGCCGGGGCTGATCGAGACGCTGGACAGCGCCGGACCCTTCGGCATGGGCTGGCCCGCGCCGCGCATCGCGGTCGGGCCGGTGCGGATGGTCAAGGCCGACACGGTGGGCGCCGACCACGTCCGGCTGATCGTGCGCGGCAACGACGGCGCCAGCTTCAAGGCCATCGCCTTCCGCGCCGCCGAGACCGAGCTGGGCCAGGCCCTGCTCCACGGCGCGCGCGACCGCCGGTTCTGGCTCGCCGGCCGCGCCAAGCTCGACGACTGGGGCAGCCGCCCGGCCGCCGAGCTGCATGTCGAGGATGCGGCCTGGGCCGATTGAGGCTAAGCTGATCGAGAGCTGGCCGGTCGCTGTGGTGATGGTGACCCCTACGGGAATCGAACCCGTGTTTCAGCCGTGAAAGGGCCGCGTCCTAACCGCTAGACGAAGGGGCCATGCCGAAGCGTGGAGGCGGTCCGTTAGGGAAGGTTGCGCGGCGGGTCAAGCGCATTTGCTCACCCCAGCTTGCATACGTCAACCCAACGCCGCGAAACCAGCGCCGCCAGGCGTTCGGGCGCGATTTCCACCGATGCGGTGCGCGAGCCCGCCGCCGGAAACACCGTCGCGAATCCCCGGATCGAGACATCGCAATAGACCGGCAGCGGAGTTGCCAGCCCGAAGGGGCAGACCCCACCCACCGGATGACCGGTCAGCGCCTCCGCCTCTTCGGCGCCGAGCATCGAGGCGCGGCCCGCGAACTCGGCCTTGATCCTGGGATTGTCGAGCCGCGCATCGCCACGCGCGACGACGAGCACGACAGCATCGCCCACCCGCAGCGCCAGCGTCTTGGCGATGCGCCCGGGCTCGACCCCGAGCGTCGCCGCCGCCTCCGCCACCGTGGCGGTGCTCGCCGCCTGCTCGATCAGGACAAGATCCGGCGCATGTTCGGCAAGCCAGGCGCGCACGGTTTCGACGGTCATTCCTCGATCTTCCGCCGGAAGGTTTCGGGGAGCAGCAACAGGCCGACGACAAGCGTCGCGGCCGCGGCCACCACCGGATACCAGAGGCCGTAATAGATGTCCCCCGTCGCCGCCACCATCGCGAAGGCGGTGGCGGGCAGGAAGCCGCCGAACCAGCCATTGCCCAGATGATAGGGCAGGCTCATCGACGTATAGCGGATGCGGCTGGGGAAGAGCTCGACCAGCATCGCCGCGATCGGGCCATAGACCATGGTCACCAGCAGCACGAGCGCGAACAGGATCGCCACCACCAGCGGCTTGTCGATCCGAGCATCGTCCGCCTTGGCAGGGTAGCGGGCAGCGGCGAGCGCGGCCTGGAGGTCCTTCTGGAAGGCAGCGATCGCTGCCTTGCGGGCACCCGTGCCCATGCCGGCAAGTGCGGTCGGCGCAGTGACCTTGCTCCCGCCGATCGCCACCTCGACCTGACCCTCCGGCACTGGCGACATCGTCACATCGTCCGACAGGCGGAGGACTTCATGCTCATAGGGAACGCCAGCCTTGGCGAGATAGGATTTGGCGACATCGCAACCACTCGCATCGAACTTGTTCTTGCCGATCGGATCGAACTGGAAGGAGCAATGCGCATTGAGCGTGGAGACGACCACCGGCGCCCGCGCCTGCGCCTCGGCCAGCGCGGGGTTCGCCGCCTGGGTCAGCGCATGGAACAGCGGGAAATAGCTGATCGAGGCGAGCAGGCATCCGGCCAGGATGATCGGCTTGCGCCCGATCTTGTCCGAGAGCCAACCGAAGAACACGAAGAAGGGCGTGCCCAGCGCCAGCGCGATGGCGATCAGGACGTTCGCGGTCATCCCGTCGACCTTCAGCGTCTTCTCGAGGAAGAACAGCGCGTAGAATTGCCCCGTGTACCACACTACCGCCTGCCCCACGACCGCACCGAACAGCGCGATGAGGACGATGCGCAGGTTGCCCCAGCGCAGGAACGCCTCGGTGAGCGGCGCCTTGGACGTGTTGCCGCTCGCCTTCATCCGGGCATAGACCGGGCTCTCGTTGAGCTGGAGCCGCACCCAGAGCGATACGCCGAGCAGCAGGATCGAGGCGAGGAACGGCACGCGCCAGCCCCAGTTCGCGAACGCCGCCTCGCCCAGCCATGACCGCGTGCCGATCACGACAAGCAGCGAGGCGAACAGGCCGAGCGTCGCGGTGGTCTGGATCCAGCTGGTGTAGAGCCCGCGCTTATGGTTGGGCGCATGCTCGGCGACATAGGTGGCGGCGCCGCCATATTCGCCGCCCAGCGCCAGCCCCTGGAGCACCCGCAACGTCACCAGCAGGATCGGCGCGGCCACGCCGGCAGTGGCGAAATTGGGGAGCAGGCCCACGGCGAAGGTCGATCCGCCCATGATCCCCATCGTCACCAGGAACGTATTCTTGCGCCCCACCAGGTCGCCGATCCGCCCGAAGACGAGCGCACCGAACGGACGCACCGCGAACCCCGCCGCGAACGCCGCGAGCGCGAAGATGAATGCGGTGGTGTCGTTCACCCCGGCAAAGAACTGCGCCGAGATCGTCGTGGCGAGCAGGCCGTAGAGATAGAAATCATACCATTCGAACACGGTGCCCAGCGACGATGCCGCGATCACCATCTTCTCGTTGCGGGTGGCCGTATGATGTTCGCCCAAGGGCGCCGACGGGGTGTCGGACCGTGCATCCTCGCTCAAGCTGTCATCCCCTCATATTGTTAGCGCTAACCAACCACAGTCCGTCCGCGGTTGGAACCCCCGTCGCTGCGCGTGCTCTCCGGCTCGCCTCTTCCCCAGGTTCGGCCATGCGCCGTCGCATTGCAAACAAAGCCAGGCTTGGGATCGCAAAAGCTGTACTTCACAGTGCGGCCCGGGGGGCGTACACGGCGCCCATGTTCGAGCGCATCTTCCTGTCCCATCCGCGCGCCGTCGGCGAAAGCTATGGCGAGCATGCCGCCACCGCCGCGCGATTCGGCTTCACCATGATCGTCGGGGGCGCAGCCTGTGTGGTCCATGCCGTCGTCCCGGCGCTGTTCGCCCGCACCGCCAGCGATGCGGTGAAGCGGCTTTACGGGCAGATGCTCGCCCGCCAGCCCGGCATGGCGGCACGCAAGCCGGCCTATGAACAGCCCGAGTGGCAGATCGAATACGAAATCTGACGTGATCGAGCATGTCGCAATCATCGGCGCCGGTTTCTCCGGCACCCTGCAGGCGGTCAACCTGCTTCGCCACGAGGGGCCCCGCGCCACGCTGATCGAGCGCGCGCCGGTGGCGGGCCTGGGCCTCGCCTATGGCGCCGCGCATCCCAGCCATGTGCTCAACGTGCGCGCCGCGAACATGAGCGCCTTCCCCGACGATCCCTCGCACTTCGTCCGCTGGCTCCAGGCGCGCGGCGTGGAGGATGCGCCGAGCGCCTTCATCCCCCGCGTCACCTATGGCGAGTATCTCCGCGAGCTGCTCGACGCCGCGCTGCTCGAGCATCCCGACCGGCTGAAGCTGGTTCGCGACGAAGTCGAGGACCTGGAATTCGGCGATGGCGTGAAGGTGCGGCTGAAGACCGGCACGATCGAGGCCGACGCCGCGGTGCTTGCGGTCGGCAACCTGCCCCCGCACGATCCGCCCGGCCTCGATCCCGAGAAGCTCTCCGCGGAGCGTTACAAGGGCGACCCCTGGGACGCCAGCGTGCCCGAAGGGCTCGGCCCCGACGATACCGTGCTGGTGATCGGCACCGGCCTGACGATGATCGACGTCGTGCTGCTGCTCGACGCGCGCGGGTTCAAGGGCAAGATCGTCGCGCTGTCCCGCCGCGGCCTGCTGCCGCGCGCCCATGCGCCGGGCAGCGACTGGAAGAAGCTGGCCGAGCGCCCCGCCACCACTGCCTCCGGGTTGCTGCACGCCGTGCGCGCGCGCGGCGCGGAAATCGGCTGGCGCAACGCGGTCGACGAACTCCGCCCCTTCACTCAGGCGATGTGGGGCAATGCCAGCGAGGCCGAGCGCGGCCGATTCCTGCGCCATCTCCGCCCCTGGTGGGACGTGCATCGCCACCGCCTCGCCCCGGAGGTCCATGCCCGGCTGATGGCCGTTGTCGAGCGCGGCCAGCTCGAAGTGATCGCAGGCAAGACGCTCGGCTTCGAGGAGAAGCCCGGGGGCATCGAGGTCAAACTCCGCCGCCGCGGCGCCGAGACGGCGGAGGCGATACTCGTCCAGCGCATCGTCAACTGCACCGGCCCCCTTGGCGACCTCAACCGCACCGAGGAACCCTTGCTGCAACAGCTCGCGGCACGCGGCGTGATCCGCCCCGACGCCGCGCATCTGGGCATCGATGTCGACAATCAGGGCCAGACGATCAACGCCAGGGGCCGGCCCAACGCCAATCTCTACGCGCTGGGTCCGATGACGCGCGGGGCCTTCTGGGAAATCGTCGCGGTGCCGGACATCCGCACCCAGACCTGGAGCGTCGCCCGGCGCCTCTCCAATGCGCACTGGGTGGGTGGCGAAGGGCTCTGACCGCAACTAGTATCAATTGACACTAACTGCACTTCGGACTAGCCCGCGCGTTACCTTCTTGGAGCGTGCACCCATGACCGATCCTGCCAATCCGCTCGGCCTCAACGGCTTCGAATTCGTCGAATTCACCTCGCCCGATCCCGAGGCGATGGGGAAGCAGTTCGAAATGCTCGGCTTCGTGCCGACGCACCGGCACCCGACCAAGAACGTCACGCGCTACAAGCAGGGCCGCATCAACCTGATGCTCAACCGCGACGAGGCCGGCCGCGTCGCGGCCTTCCGCGGCGAGCACGGCCCCTCGGCCAGCGCCATGGCCTTTCGCGTCGCCGATCCGGCCAAGGCGATGGCCTGGGCGCTCGAGCACGGCGCCAAGCGCACCGACGAGGACGACACCGTCATCCTCGGCATCGGCGGATCCTATCTCTATTTCATCCAGGACGGCATCGACCTCTACGAGAACTGGGCCGAGTTCCCCGGCTGGCGGGAGGCCGAGGCGAAGAACAATGTCGGGCTCGACCTGCTCGATCACCTCACCCACAATGTCCGCCGCGGCCAGATGCGGGTGTGGAGCGAGTTCTACCGCACGCTCTTCGGCTTCGAGGAGCAGAAGTATTTCGACATCAAGGGCCAGGCGACCGGCCTGTTCAGCCAGGCGATGATCGCACCCGACAAGGCGATCCGCATCCCGCTGAACGAGAGCCAGGACGACAAGAGCCAGATCGAGGAGTTCATCCGCGAGTATAAGGGCGAGGGCATCCAGCACCTCGCGCTGACCACGCCGGACATCTACGACACGGTCGAGCGCCTGCGCGCCCGCGGCGTCAAGCTGCAGGACACGATCGAGACTTATTACGAGCTGGTCGACAAGCGCGTACCCGGCCACGGCGAGGACCTGGAGCGCCTGCGCAGGAACCGCATCCTGATCGACGGCAATATCGGCGACGAGGGCATCCTGCTCCAGATCTTCACCGAGAACATGTTCGGCCCGATCTTCTTCGAGATCATCCAGCGCAAGGGCAACGAGGGCTTCGG
>CALLNA010000288.1 GCA_938005655.1 uncultured Novosphingobium sp. | reverse complement strand
CCGTGGCCGGGCGCGGCCTGACGGTCGCGATCCCGCCGCTGCTGCTGACCCATGCCTGTACCGAGCGCTCCTTCGCCGCGCTGTGGCGGCAGAAACTGCGCTGGGCGGCAACGATCCGCGGGCTGCAACCCTGGGGCTACGCCGGCTCGATCGTCACCCGGCCGCTGCCCTTGGCTCTGCTCGCCGTGCCGTTCATGCCCGCGACAGGAACGGTGCTCACCATGGCCGCCCTCGCCGTGCGGCTGGCGGTCGCGATCCGCGCCGACCGCATCGCCGGAGCGCGGTCCGCCGCCCTGTGGTGGCTGCCTTTGATTGACTCGGTGGAATTCCTCGTGTTTGCGGCCAGCTTTACCGTGCGAAAGATCGATTGGCGTGGTAACGCGCTCCGGATCGCAGCCGATGGGCGGATAAGCGCCTGAAAAGAGAGACTGATGAAGCGTACCCTTTTGATGCAGGGCCCGTCGTTCGACGGCTATGACGGCGGCGCCGGCGCGCGCTACCAGATGAAGCGCGAGGTCAAGAGCTTCTGGTATCCGACCTGGCTCGCCCAGCCCGCGGCGATGATCGAGGGCTCACGCCTGATCGACGCCCCGGCGCACGACCAGTCGTGGGACGACATCGCCCACGAGATCGACGGGATGGAGCTGGTCATCCTCCACACCTCGACGCCGAGCTTCAACCAGGACTGCCGCACCGCCGAGCTGGTCAAGGCGCGCAACCCGGACTGCCTGCTCGGCATGGTCGGCGCCAAGGTCGCGATCCAGCCGGACGAGAGCCTGGCCGCCTGCCCGGCGCTCGATTTCGTCGCGCGCGAGGAATACGACTTCACCCTGGTCGAGATCGCCGAGGGCAAGCCGCTGGCCGAGGTCGACGGGATCACCTGGCGCGGGCCGGACGGGGCCTTCGTCCGCAACAAGGACCGCGCGATCATCGAGGACATGGACGTCCTCCCGATGGTCTCGCCGGTCTACAAGAAGCACCTCGACTTCACCAAGTACTTCGGCGGCTACCAGCGCCACCCCTACGTCTCGTTCTACACCGGGCGGGGCTGCAAGAGCCGCTGCACCTTCTGCCTCTGGCCGCAGACCATCTCGGGCCACAACTACCGCTACCGCTCGGTCCCCAAGGTGATCGAGGAGGTGCAGTACATCCTGCGCGAGATGCCCGAGGTGAAGGAGATCTTCTTCGACGACGACACCCTGGCCGACGCGCACGAGCACGTGACCGAGCTGTCGAAGGAGCTCCGCAAGCTCGGCTTCGGCACGCCGGGCTTCCCCGTCACCTGGGGCTGCAACGCCAAGGCCAACGTGCCCCAGCCCGTGCTCAAGGCGATGAAGGAAGGCGGCTGCCGCGTGCTGCTGGTCGGCTACGAGAGCGGCAACCAGCAGATCCTCCACAACATCAAGAAGGGCCTGCGGACCGACGTCGCCCGGCGCTTCACCAAGGACGCGCACGACCTCGGCCTGACGATCCACGGCACCTTCATCCTCGGCCTGCCCGGCGAGACGCTGGAGACGATCGAGGAGACCATCCGCTACGCGATGGAGCTGAACCCGCACACGATCCAGGTCAGCCTGGCGGCGCCCTATCCGGGGACCTTCCTCTACAAGCAGGCGACCGAGAACGGCTGGTTCGACGGCAGCGACCACCTGCTGACCGACGGCGGCACCCAGATCGCGCAGCTATCCTATCCGCACCTCTCGTCCGAGGTGATCTTCGACAAGGTCGAGGAGATGTACAAGCGCTTCTACTTCCGCCCGCGCAAGATCGGCGCGATCATGGGCGAGATGCTGCGCGACTGGGACATGATGAAGCGCCGCCTGCGCGAGGGCGTCGAATTCTTCGACTTCCTGCGCAAGCGCAAGGAAGCGGCCTGAGGCCGCGGCCGCCAGGGGAGGGACATGCGCGGCCTGATCGTCACCGCCGATGATTTCGGCGCGGCGCTCGCGGTCAACGAGGCCGTGGAGCGCGCGCATGTCGAGGGCATCCTCACCGCGGCGAGCCTGATGGTCTCGGGCGCCGCCGCCGCCGACGCGGTCGCGCGGGCGCGGCGGCTGCCCCGGCTCGGCGTCGGGCTGCACCTGGCCCTGGCCGACGCGGCGCCGGTCCTGCCGCCCGAGCGGATTCCCGCGCTGGTCGGGACGGACGGGCGGTTCCACGATTCGATGCTGCGCACGGCGCTGGCGATCGCCGGCTCCGCCGCGGCCCGCGCCCAGCTCGCGGCGGAGATCGAGGCGCAGTTCCAGGCCTTCGCCGCGACCGGCCTGCCGCTCGACCACGTCAACGCCCACAAGCATTTCCACCTCCACCCGATGATCGCCTCGGCCGTGCTGCGGATCGGGCCGCGCTATGGGATGAAGGCGATGCGGGTGCCCTACGAGCGCGGCGGGACCGCGCCGCTGCGCTGGTGGGCGCGCCAGCTCCGCGGGCGACTGCGCCGCGCCGGGCTTACCGTCAACGACCGCTTCATCGGCCTGGGCTGGACCGGGGCGATGGACGCCGCGCGGATGCGCGAGGCGGTCGCCACCCCGGTCGACGGGCTGATCGAGATCTACTGCCATCCGGCAACCGAGGACGCTTGGCCGGGCCATGCCCCAGGCTATCGCTATCGCGACGAGCTGGCCGCCCTGACCGACCCGGCGGTCAGGCGCGCGCTGGCGGACGGCGGGGTGCGCTGCGGCAGCTTCGCCGCGTTCACGCCCGCCGAACGGATGGCCGCCTGATGCCCGCCGCCGCCTTCATCGTCCCCGCCCTCGCCGCCGCCGAGCCGCCCCGCCTGCCGCCCGAGCGGCCCCTGGCGATGATCCGCACCGCCTGGTCGCTCGAGGCCTCGCCCCGGGTGATGGCCCTGGCCGAGCAGGAGCGGCCGATCTTCGGGCCCGGCCAGGTCGTCCCGCCCCCCGCGCAGCCGCCGGCCACGCCCGTCCGCAAGCGCGAGGTCACGGTGCTGCCCGCCCAGGGCGAGGAGGCCCCCAAGGACGAGTTCGACGAACTGAAGGACCCGGCCGCCGCCGCCGAGACCGCACCCGCCGAGGCCGCCACGGCGGCCACGACGGAGGGCACGCCGGCCGAGGCCGCCGCGGCGGCGGGCGAGGCTCCGGCGGGCGGGGAGGCCGCCGCCGACCCCTTCGAGGCCGAGCTGGCCCAGCAGATCAAGCCGGCCAACGATCCGCTCGAAGGGTTCAACCGGGTCAGCTTCGCGGTCTCGATGGTGATCGACAAGGCGGTGCTGCGCCCCCTTGCCCTCGGCTTCCAGAAGGTCACTCCCAAGCCGGCGCGCGACGGGCTGCACAACGTCCTGTCCAACTGGGGCGCGCCGATCATCATCCTCAACGACCTGCTCCAGCTCAAGCCGCAGCGGGCGGTGCGCTCGCTCGCCCGCTTCCTGCTCAACACCCTGCTCGGCATCGGCGGGCTGTTCGACGTCGCCAAGGACAAGAAGTTCAACCTGCCGCACCACGGCAACCGCTTCGGCAACACCCTGGCCTTCTGGGGGGTGAAGCCGGGCCCCTACCTCTACCTGCCGATCCTCGGGCCGACCACGCTGCGCGACGAGGCCGACCGCTTCGAGACCTTCCTCCCGCTGTTCGACAACCCGATCTTCCGCCACGGGCGCGGCACGGCCATGACCTCGCTCAGCGGGCTCGACGACCGGGCCAACAACGACCAGGACCTCAAGGCCATGCTGGAGGATGCGGTCGATCCCTATGCGACCTTCCGCGAGACCTGGTTGCAGGACCGCCAGGGCGAGATCGACCGGCTGAAGGCGCCCGACGGCAAGAATCCCGGCGACTTCGGGACCGCCGCGCCGGCCGCGCCCGCCCTGCTCGACGATCCCCTGATCGACCCGGCCGCGCCCGCCGCGACGCCCGAGCCGGCGACGCCCCAGCCCGCGGCGCCCGCGCCCGAGGAAGCGGTCAAGCCGGCTCCGTGACCCGCTTGCGCGCCCGGCGGGCGTGGCGGTACTCGTGGAGCGGCCAGGCGAGCAGCGGCACGCCCAGCACCACGTCGCGCAGGCGCAGCACCAGGCCGAGCGCCAGGGCCTCGGCCGGGGCCAGCCCGAAGATCAGCCCGGCGGCGACGAGCCCGGCCTCCTGGGTGACGAGCCCGGCGGGGATGAAGAACAGGATCGCCCGCCCGGCATAGGCGGCGCTTTCCAGCGCGATGCCCTCGTAGAGGCTGACCTCGAAGCCGAGCGCGCGGCTCGCCATCCAGATCTGCACGCCGCCCATGATCCAGGCGACGAAGTGCAGGCCGAGGCTGGCGGGGAGCCCGGCCTTCTGCACCTTCATCTCGGCGACGAGCAGGCTGGCGTGGCCCCGCGCCCAGGCGGCGAAGCGCCCGGCAAGGCCGTCGCGCGCCCGGCTCAGCCACCACAGGACCAGCCCCAGGGCGACGAGGCCGGCAAGGATCGCGAGGACCGTGGCGAGGCCGGGCAGGGCCTCGTTCCAGTCGTGCCGCCAGCCGCGCAGGAGGATGACGGCGGCAAGGATGATGTAGGGCACCTGCGCCGCCGTCTCGGCGAACTTGTCGAGCGCGCTGGCGGTCACGGCGGCGCGGGTCCGCCCGCCCGAGAGGACCAGCGCCCGCGCCCCGATCACCTCGCCCAGGCCGGGGAGGAAGACCAGCAGGTTGTCGCCCGCGTCGCGCAGCAGCCGCGAGTTGAGGCAGCCCCAGAAGCCGACGCCGGGCCGCAGGACCCAGAGCGCGGCGGAGCAGAGCAGGATCGCGGCGATCTGCGCCGGCAGGGTCGCGGCAACGGCGAGCGGGCCGATCTTGTCCGCCGCCTCGTCGATCAGCGCGCGCAGGCCGCCCGAGGCCATGCCGGCGACGAGCAGCGCCAGGACCACGGCCAGGGTCAGCGCGGTCGTGCGCCAATGGCCCCGGGCGACGATCGCGCTCATGCGAGGTCCGCCCAGCGGCACAGCTCGACCCCGTTCGCCGCGATCGCCGCGCGCAGGGCCGGGCCGGTCAGCGCGGCAAGCTCGTGCTCGGGGCGCCAGTCGCCGGGCAGGTTGTGCGGCGCGGGCCAGTGCCCGGTCGCCGGATGGAGCCCGGCCTCGGTGACGCCCGCCGGCAGGCGCGCGACCATCCGGGCGAGCAGGGCCTCGCTCACGGCGCCCGCGTCGTTCTTGCCGAAGAAGGCATCGTTGCAGCGCAGCCCGGCGCGGCGCGCCTGGCGGCGCATCTCCAGCGCCAGCGGATAGTGGCCGAGGACATGGGCCAGCCGCCCCGGCTGCGCCCCGCCCCCGCCGACGCGGCGCGAGAAGCCGTAGGGCTCGTAGGGAATCCGCACCGCCTTGAGCCCGAGCGGCTTGCCCGCCGCGATGGCCATGGCGAGGACGGCGGGGTGCTGGTGGCAGTGCCAGTGCCCGTCGAGATGGCCGAGCGGCAGGCCGGTGCGGCGATAGGCCTCGAACTGGGCCTCGATCTCCCGCCGCGCGGCGGCGCGGACCTTGCCGGAGAGCATGATCGCCGCGCCGGTTCCGGTCGCATCCATGCCGAGCGTCCGTCCGTCGGGAGCGATGCGCGATGGCTCCGGGTGGCAGGCGGGCGCGTCGTAGAGCGCGAGGTGCAGGCCCACGCCCAGCCCCGGCAGCCGCCGCGCGCGGCGCAGGGCGTCCGCGACGGCGGGGCCCGTGACCATCAGGCTGGCGCAGGTCAGCACGCCCTCGCGGTGGGCCTGCTCGACCGCCTCGTTGACCTCCGGCGAAAGCCCGAAGTCGTCGGCCGTGAAGATCAGCCGCCGCTTCAGCTAGGCCTCCCCAGGCCGCGACGGCGCGCCGGACAGGGCGATGGTCTGCCCGCGCCAGTCGACCGTGCGGACGAAGCAGGCCGCCGCCCAGACCGCGAAGGTGAACAGGTCGCGCAGCCAGAGCGTGACCGGGTTGGGCACGACCATGCCCGGCGCCCGGCCCAGCCGGCGCACGACCAGCGCCGAGAGCAGCCAGCGCAGCGCCACCGGCGTCAGCACGGCGGCCAGGGTCCACCACGAGGGGTGCAGGAGCAGCAGCAGCGGCAGCGGCCCGGCATGGGTCACGACCGAGGCGAAGAAGCCCGGCGGATCGATCCCGCGCACGGTGCGCGACCAGCGCAGCTCGTGGGTGAACAGCTCGCCATAGGTCGGGTCGTTGGCCAGCGTCTCCGTGACCTTCGGCACGAACGTCACCTCATAGCCCGCCTCGCGCACCAAGCGGCCCATGGCGTTGTCGTCGGCGAATTCGTCGGCCAGGGCCTTGAGGCCACCGATCCTGTCCAGCACCTCCCCCCGGATCGCGACCAGCGGCGCATAGGTGACGGCGAGCGGGGCGAGGCGCGCGTGGAGCGTGGCCATGGGCAGGAACCAGTAGTCGATGAACCAGGCCCCGAACGAGCGCACCCCGTTGCCGGGCAGGCCCGGCCGCGCCCGGTAGAGCGCCGAGCAGACCCCGACGGCGGGCGCCGACAGGGCATCGATCGCCGCCTGGAGCTCGCCCGGCTCCAGCACCGTGTCGCTGTCGGAGAGGACCACGACCTCGCTGAGGCCGGCCGCCTCGGCCATGTTGACCAGGTTGCTGACCTTGGGGCTGATCCCGTGCCTGCGGCCGTCGACGACGAAGACCGCCTCATGCTGCGGGAACCGCGCGGCGACCCGCCGGGCGAGCGCCAGCGCCGGATCGTCGGCCGAATGGACGCCGAAGACGTAGCGGATCGGCCCCGCCACCTCCTGCGCCATGGAGCTGGCGATGGCTTCCTCGAGATAGTCCTCCAGCCCGTAGAGCGGCTTGAGCAGCGTCACCTTGGGCGGCGTCGGCCAGCCCGGCCCGCCGGTGCCGCGGAACGTCGCCACGGCGAGGATCGCCAGCAGGAGATAGGCGACCGAGGCCGCGGTCAGCGCCGCGGCGATCCACCAGATGACAGTCAGCAGCACGTCTCGACCCAGTTCGTCCCCATCGCGCGGGCTCTCTACAGGCCCGGGGCGCGAATTGATACGGGCAATGCGGAGCCCGAGGCGCCTGCGCCGGAGGGGAAGACGCGAACGCCGCGCTTTTACATTTCGCCCAAGGCCCTCTAATCGTCGCCCCCATGCTGACGACCCGCCTCAAGCGCACCATCTCCTATTCGGCGCGCAAGCCGTTCGTCGCGATCGGGGCGGCCGTGGTGCTGACGGTGCTGTCGCTGCTCCACGTGATGACCTCGTTCGAGATGACGACCGACACCGGCGAGCTGATCTCGGCCAAGACCGCGTGGCGCCAGAACGAGAGCAAGGTCGCCGACGCCTTCCCCAAGCTGACCGACGCGATCCTGATCGTGGTCGACGGCAAGACGCCGGAGCTGTCCTCCGGGGCGGCGGCGCGGCTCGCCGAGGCGCTGGGGCAGGACAAGAAGAACTTCTCCTCGATCGTCCGCCCCGACGCCAACGACTATTTCGCGCGCCACGGCCTGCTGTTCTCCTCGGTCGACGAGGTGAAGGCGACCACCGCCAAGCTGATCGACGCGCAGCCGCTGCTCGGCGGGCTTGCCTACGACCCCAGCCTGCACGGCGTGGGCAATGCGATCGCCACGGCGGCCGGCGGCGCGGCGGACGAGCCGGAGAACAAGGCCGCCGACGCCCTCAGCCTGCCGCTGACCCGGCTCGACGCGGCGGTCTCGGCCTCGCTCGCGGGCAAGCCCGCCTACTTCTCGTGGCAGCAGTTGTTCTCGACCGGCAAGGGCGCGCTCGTCCCGCCGACGCGGACCGTGCTGATGGCCTATCCCAACCTCAACTACGGCGCGCTCAAGCCCGGCGAGGACGCGGTCGACGCGATCCACGCCCAGACGCGGGAGCTTTGGCTCGACGCGGCCCACGGGGTGCGGGTCGGCATTACCGGCGAGGTGCCGCTGGCCGACGAGGAATTCGGCACGATCGCGGATTCGATGGGCCCGATCGGCGGGATCATGGGCGCGGCCATGCTGCTGGTGCTGTGGCTCGCCACCCGCTCGGCCAGGACCGTCTTCGCGATCGTCGCGACGATCGTCGCCGGGCTGGTGATGACCACGGCGGCCGGGCTGATCGCGGCCGGGCGGCTCAACCTGATCTCGGTCGCCTTCATCCCGCTCTACGTCGGGCTCGGGGTCGACTTCGGCATCCCGGTCAGCGTCCGCTTCAACGCCGAGCGCCGCGCCGGGGCCGGGCTGGTCGAGGCGCTGGAGCGCGCCGCCGACGCGGTCGGCGCCTCGATCCTGCTGGCCGCCGGGGCGATCGTCCTGGCGCTCGCCGCCTTCCTGCCGACCGACTACATCGGCGTCGCCGAGCTGGGGGTGATCGCCGGGATCGGCATGGTCATCGCCCTGGTGCTCAACGTCACGCTGCTGCCCGCCCTGCTCGTCCTGCTGAAGCCCGGCGTGCCCAAGGCCGAGGTCGGCTATGCCGGCGCCGCGCCGGTCGACCGCTGGCTGGAGCGCAACCGCAAGAAGGTGCTCTGGGCCTTCGTCGTCGCCATGCTCGCCTCGATCGCCGTGCTGCCGCTGGTCAAGTTCGACTTCAACCCGCTGCACCTCCGCAATCCCGGCACTCCGGCGATGACCCAGCTCGCCGACCTGCTCAAGGACCCCGACCGCACCCCCAATTCGCTGAACGTGCTGGAGCCCAGCCTGCCCGCCGCCCATGCCCTCGCCGACAGGCTGGCCAGGCTGCCCGAGGTGCGCGACGCGATCACCGTCGACAGCTTCGTGCCCGAGGACCAGGCGCCCAAGCTGGCGCTGATCCAGGACGCGGCCCTGCTGCTCGATCCGGCGATCAACCCCTTCGACCTCGCCCCGCCGGCCGACGACGCGGCGACCGTGGCCGCGCTGGACAAGGCGGCGGGCGAGCTGCGCCGGCTGGCGGCGGCCCGGCCCGGCCCGCTGGGCGAGGCCGCCGGCCGCCTCGCCGCGACCTTCGCCCGCCTCGCCCAGGCGAGCCCGGAGGCGCGGGCGAGGGCCGGCGCGATGCTGGTCGACCCGCTCAACATCACGCTCAACCAGATCCGCCTCTCGCTCCAGCCGAGCGAGGTGACGCGCGCCAGCCTGCCGGAGGAGATCACCAAGGACTGGCTGACGAAGGACGGCCGGGCAATGGTCCAGGTCATGCCCGCCGGCGACAGCACCGACAACGCGGTGATCGAGCGCTTCACCGCCGCCGTGCGCAAGGTCGCGCCGGGCGCGGTGGGGATGCCGGTCTCGACCCAGGAGGCGGCCTGGACCGTCAGCCGCGCCTTCATCGAGGCGGGGGTAGTCGCCCTGCTGCTGGTCAGCCTGCTGCTGTTCGCCGTGCTCCGCTCGGTGCGCGAGGTGGCCTTCACCCTCGCCCCGGTGGTGCTCTCCGGCTTCCTCACGCTCGGCTCCTGCGTGGTCATCGGCCAGCCGCTCAACTTCGCCAACATCATCGCCTTCCCGCTGCTGTTCGGGGTCGGCGTCGCCTTCCACATCTACTTCGTCATGGCCTGGCGGAGCGGGACCGGCGACCTGCTCCAGACCAGCCTCGCCCGCGCGATCGTGTTCAGCGCGCTGGCCACGGGCAGCGCCTTCGGCGCGCTGTGGATCTCCGACCACCCGGGCACGGCGAGCATGGGCCTGATCCTGATGATCTCGCTGATCTGGACCCTGATCTGCGCCCTGATCTTCGAGCCCGCCCTGCTCGGCCCGCCGGAACGCGACGGGAACGAGGCACAGGGGGGCTGAGGCCTACCCCTCCGCGATCAGCAGCAGCTTCTCCGTCACCCAGTCCGGCTCGGTGATCATCAGGTCGTGGCCGGTGTCGACGTCCCAGAACCGGCCCTGCGACCGCTCCTTGAGCAGGTCGAGCGTGCGGCCCGGCACCTGGCCGCGCGTGGCCAGGGTCGAGGTGCAGACCAGGTGCGATTCGGGGATCGCCCGCATCGCCGCCTCGTTGCGCAGGACCAGCTTCTGCGAGAAGGTCGCCCAGGGCTGCGGGGTGAAGCGGGCATTGGCCCATTCGGCCAGTTCGGGATCGTGGATGCCGAAGAACCCGGCATAGACCGGCAGCGGCTTCATCACCAGCTCCACCCCGTTCTCGACGTAGATTCCCTGGCGCTGCGGCTCGATCGAATCGTAGGCGTGCTCGTGCAGCGATTCGCCGTCGAAGGGATAGGCGGCGTCGAGATAGACGCGGTGGCCGACGCGGTCAGGCGCGCGGTCGGCCGCCCCGGTGATGACCATCCCGCCGTAGGAGTGCCCGACCAGGATCGCGTCGCGCAGGTCCTCGTAGAACAGCAGGTTCGCGATATCGTCGACATGGGTGTCGAGGTCGATGCCGGGATGCAGCTCGTGGACGTGCTCGGCCATGCCCGGCAGCGAGGGCGCATAGACGGTGTGCCCGGCCTTGCGCAGCCGTTCCGTGACCAGCTTGTAGCACCAGCCGCCGTGGCCGCCGCCATGAACCAGAACGAAAGTCGCCATCCGCATCCTCCTGTAAGTTATCAACTGATAACTTGCTCCGCCCTTGCCCTGCTGTCAACGCCCGCTAGCCTTGGTTCCGTGACCAGCTCCGTTCCCCTCCGCAAGCGCGACGCCCAGGCGACCCGCGCGCGCATCCTCGAGGCGGCGCAGCGGGCCTTCTCCGAGACCGGCTACTCGCACACCGGCATCCGCGAGATCGCGGCGCTGGCGGGGACCAGCTCGACCCTGCTGCTGCGCTACTTCGGCTCCAAGGCCGGGCTGTTCGAGGCCGCGCTGGTCGCCGCCGTGCCGGTCGACACGGTGCTGGCCCACCCGCGCGAGCGCTTCGGCGAGGGGCTGGCCGCCTCGCTGCTCGATCCCGCCAACGAGATCCGCCCGCCGCTGATGATCGCGCTGGCCGCCGGCGATCCCGAAGCCGCGGCCATCGCCGCGCGGGTGATGGAGGAGCGCTCGATCGCCCCGCTCGCCGCGTGGCTCGGCGGCAGCGACGGCCGCGCCCGCGCGCTGGAGATCGCCATGCTGGCGACGGGCCTCGCCACCTATGCCCGCCAGCTGCCCCTGCCCGAGGCAAGCCCCGCCGAACGCGCGCACATCGCCGCCTGGTTCGCCGCGGCGGTGCAGGGATCGTGGACCGGGGCTAGCCGCAAGCCACAGGCAGGGCCTCAGGGGGGAATTTCGGCTCACGACCGCCTCGCCGGCGTTTCCCATCCCCTTCGCCGCCCCCGGACTTGACCCGGGGCGACAAGGTTTTGTGATGCCGCCACAATCAACCAAATGCTTGGTTGTTCTGTCCCGAGGCTCTTGCTAGGCGTGGCCGGAACGACAGGGAGACGGCGAGGATGGAGCCCGTGAAGACCAAGCGCCGCGCCTACCTGCCCGCGGCCGAGCGGCGCAAGTCGATCATCGCCGCCGCCCAGCAGGTCTTCGCCCATGCCAACCTCAAGGGCGCGCGCACCCGCGACATCGCCCGCGCGGCCGAGGTCAACCAGGCGACGATCTTCGAGCATTTCGAATCGAAGGAAGCCCTGTTCCAGGAAGCCGTGATCCAGCCGCTGATCGACGCGATGCGCGGGATGCACGCGCGCAAGGAGATCTACGAGACCGCCGATTCGCCCGACGACATGGCCCGCCTCGCGCTCGAATCGGCGACCCGCCACCTCGGCGACATGATCGAGATCTTCCCGCTGCTCACCGCCGCGCTGTTCAGCGATCCCGACCTCGGCCGCGAGCTTTACCGCGAGAGCATCGCCCCGCTGATCCGCCAGCGCGGGCAGATCCTCGACGGGCTGGCCCGCGACGGGCTCGACCTCGACTTCGTCGGCCTGGCGGTCTTCGGGATGCTGTTCGGCCTCGCGCTCGACCGCCATTTCGGCGAGCCGGACGGAGAACGGCAGGCCGACCTGTCCGACCTCGCCAAGCAGTTCACCCGCATGGCGACCGGCGGCTTCGCCCG
>CALLNA010000287.1 GCA_938005655.1 uncultured Novosphingobium sp. | reverse complement strand
TGCCCACCGAGTTGGTCGGCCAGCCCTCCTCCACCGTGATCGCGCGGTTGGTCTCCATCGACTTGGTGCCCCAGCGGTCGACCGCGACGCCCATCGCCTGCTGGACGGTCAGGCCGATGCGGCTGATCGGCGAGCCCTTGCCGTCGACGCAGATGCCCGAGCGGACCCGGCCCCCGGCGCTGCCGGCGAGCAGCACCGGCAGGTTGTCGATCGTGTGGAACTTGGCGAATTCGGTCTCCGAGTGGGCCATGACCAGCGAGTTGTCGAGCAGGGTCCGGTCGCCCTCCTTCACCGCGTCCAGCGCCTTGGCGAAATAGACCCAGGCCTCCATGATCTTGGTCAGGAAGAAGGTTGCGTTGGGCTGGTAGCCGAGCGTGGTGTCGAGCACCTCCTCGTGGGTGAGCTGGTGGTGGGTGATGGTCGAGCCCACCTTGGTCAGCGACGAGGCGCCGTTGTTGAACATCATGTTGAAGACGCGGGTCTGGTCGCAGGCGAGGGCCATGACCAGCAGGTCGGTCATCAGCTCGTGGTTCTTCATCACCGTGTCGATCTCGGCGTTGACCGGGCGGTCGGCGACCGCCTTGGGGACGACGCAGGCCTGCAAGGGCTCGGGCTTGGTCAGCTCGACGTCGAGCTGGTTCTCGAGCTGGCGGATCGAGGTGAAATACTGGTCGAGCTTCTGCTTGTCCGCCGCGCCGACGCTCTGCTCCAGCGCCTGACGCTGCTCGGTCACGGCCGAGAGCACCGAGCGGCGCGCCATGACCTGCGGGTCGGGGGTGAAGGTCGCGCTGTTGGGGTCCTTGAACCCGGTGCCGAAGATCCGCGCGTAGAGCTGGCTCGGCGCGACCTCGGACGGGTTGAGGTTGCCGCCGCCGCGGCCCGAGAGCGAGTTGCGCGGATCGCCCGAGGAGGAGATCTCCAGGCTGGCAAAGCGCGAGCGCTTGCCGATCAGGTCGCTGATCGTCACGTCGAGCGATTCGCCGGGCAGGCCCCCCTGGGCGAGGATCGCGCGGCCGGTCCGCACCGCCGGGCCGCCGGTCGCGTGGGGCAGGTTCGGCGCGCCGTCGAGCGGCACGTTGAACTGCTTGAACACGCTGATCTTCTTCTGGAGGTCCTTGATCGGCATCAGCTCGGGCGGCAGGTCGTAGTCGGCGCCCGAGCCCTTGGGGAAGAAGCGGTTGGGGTTGACCCCCAGGCCCCAGAACCAGGTGCCGAAGCGCACCGGGACCGGCGCCCCGGTCGCGGCCAGGGCCGTGCCGTTGGTGTCGAGGAAGACGTCGAGCAGCGGTACGCCGACGGCGATCGCCGATCCGTTCATCAGGCCCTTGAGGGCGGTGCGGCGGGACAGATCAAATGCCATGTTACGGTCTCCCCTGGCGAATGGCGGCCATGGTTACGTGCTTGACCGCGTCGTCGAGCGGCTTGCCCGGGACCTGGTAGGCCTCGGGCGCCGTGGCGACGCGCAGGAACAGCGAGCGGATGGTGTACTTGTCGGCGGCGAAGCCCTTCTCGATCCCCTCGACCAGCGAGTCCGCCGCCTCGTTGCGGCCGGTCGCGTACTCGATCGCGCGGGTGGTCACGCACTGGGTGGTCTGCGGATCGGCGGCGAGGGTCCGGCCGAGGCCCTCGGCGCCCTGGAACCTAGCCGCGCCGATCGCCCCGTCCGTATCGATCGCCGCGCCGTTCTCGGTGGTGCGGAAGGCGCCGATGCCGTCGAAGCGCTCCAGGCTGAGGCCGATCGGGTCGGTGATCTTGTGGCAGCCCGAGCAGACCGCGTCGGTGCTGTGCGCATCGAGCCGGATGCGCGCGGTCGGCATGGCCTTGTTGGTCGTGTCCTGGACCGCGGTGAAGTTGACGTTGCCCGGCGGGTTGGGCACCGGCTGGCACATCAGCAGCTCGCGGATCGCGCGCCCGCGCAGGGTCGGCGAGGAGCGGCCCGAGTGCGAGTAGAGCGCGAGGAAGCCCGCCTGGCCCAGCAGCCCGGCGCGGTCGTCGCCGGGCGCGAACTCGTAGGGCTCCCACCCGTAGGAGTGCTTCACCTGGACCTGATAGACCGGGCCGAGGGCGCGGGTCATGAAGGTGCGGTTGGTGGTGAAGAGCTGGCGGTAGTCGCCGCCGCGCGTCACCAGGTGGTCGGTGATCGTGCGGAGCATCTGCTCGGGCAGGGTGTTGAACACCTCGGTGTTGAAATAGGGATAGACGATCGGGTCCTTGGACAGCTCGCCGAACTTCTCGAACAGCAGCATGTCGGAGAAGAAGGCGCGCACCCCCTGCTCGAAGCGCTCGGACCGGACCATCGCCGCGGCCGTCGTCTGGAGCTGCGCCTGGTCGGTCAGCCGCCCTTGCGCGGCGGCGGTGAGCAGGGCCTCGTTGGGCGCCGAATCCCACAGCAGCAGCGCAAGCCGCGAGGCGCGCGAATAGTTGTCGAGCCGCATCTGCCCGGGCCGCGCCGGATCGGGCTCGGCCGTCTCGATCACGTAGAGGAACTTGGGCGAGGTCAGCATGGCCGCCAGGGCCAGCTCCAGGCTCTTGTAGAACGAGCCGGTGTTGCCGACCGTGTCGCCCGCCAGCTTGACGTAGAACGCCTGCTCCTCGGTCGTCAGCGGGCGGCGGAACAGGTAGCGGCCGATCGGGGTCAGCACGGCGCTGGCGCAGGCGGCGTCGGCCTGCTTGGGATCGGCCGGGGTGCAGCGCACGAACTGGCCGCGATGCGCCTCGCCGAAGACCTGGCCGGCGATGTTGCGGGCCATCGCGTCGTACTGCTCGAGGCCCGCGGGCGAGAGGCTCGCCTCGCGCGCGCCGGCGGCGATCAGGCCGTGCTCGGGCCGCACGATCGGCTCGAACCGGCCCGAGACCACCACGTCGGGGCCGAAAATGTCGGCGATGGTGTTGCGGTACTGGCTCTCGGTCAGGCGGCGCAGCCCGACCACGTTGTCGAGCGGCGCGGCCAGGGTCGGCGCGGGCGGCGCCGTCACCGCGGCCGCGTCGGCGTGGATCGCGCCGGCCGCGACATAGGCGAGCCCCGCCAGCGGCACGGCGGCCATGCCCAGGGCAAAGGTCTTCATCTTGAGGCTCATCGCTGTCATCTCGCGGCGGTACGGGGGGCGGGAAGGTCGGTGACGAAGGCGGGGATCGCGTTGATCTGCTGCGCGCCGGAGATGCCCTCGCACTTGCCGGTCTTCGGGTTCTTGAGCCCGTCGGCCAGCGTCTCCAGCGTCTTCATCTCCGAGGCGCAGTCGTGCCCGGCGACGAGCGCGGTGCCCGCGCCGCCGAGCATCCCGCTGATGATGACGTCGGCGACCGGGCGATAGCCGCCGAGCATCCCCTTGAGCGAGCCGTCCGGCTGGAAGGCCAGCCGCAGCCGGGCATGGCGATAGTCGAACTTGGAGCGCGGCCCGCGCAGGTCGCGCTGCGCGCTCTGGCCCCAGGTGGCGACCAGCTTGATGTCGGCGGGATCGGTGGTCAGCACGCCGTCGACGATCCGCCCGTGGAGCACGTTGCGCTCGCGCGGGAACGTGTCGCTGACGGTGAAGCTCGCCCCGCGCAGCCACTTGCCCTGGGTGTCGAGCACCGGGCGGTCGGGGGTGTTGGCATAGACCACCTCGACGTCGGGATCGTTCTGGAGGCTGTCGACGCCCCTGAGCAGGATCACCTGGGTCCATTCGCCCGAGACGTGGAATTGCCGCATCCCGGTCGCCTGGTCGTTGGAGACTCCGTCGACCCCGCGCCATTCGAGGGTGCAGCCCATCGCGCGGTATTCCTGGTTGTCGATGCCCTTCTCGCCGGTCGGGGTGGTGAACTGCTCGTGCGGGCAGGTGTCGTCGAGGCCCTGGCTGAGGTTGAGGCCCCAGGCGTTCGGGCTTCGCACCGTGTGCTGGACGGGGCGGTCGAACATGTCGGGATTGGTGCAGACGTTCGAGCCGTTGGGGCCGAAGGCATAGGCCTGCCCGTCTGCCACGATGATGGTGCGGCCGGGCTTGGTGACGGAGCCCCTGAACAGGAAGCGTTCCCCCCTGCCCGGCGCCAGCAGGTTGACCTTGAACTCGATCGTCAGAACCGAGGCGTCCTGCGGCATCAGCGAATAGGCGGCGTAGCCGCAGGCCGAATCGAGCGCGGGTGAGATGACGC
>CALLNA010000286.1 GCA_938005655.1 uncultured Novosphingobium sp. | reverse complement strand
ACCAGCACGCCCTGCCCCGCCTCCAGCAAGGTCAGGGCGTCGGGCAAGCCGACGAGCAGGCCGTCGGCGAGCACGATCAGCTCGTCATTGGCCGTGACCAGCCCGACCAGGCCGCGCGGCCCCGAAACGACGTGGAACCGCGTCCCGTGGTCCTCAGCGACGTGCTGAAGCTCGACCAGCTCGGGCCGCAGCCCGCGCGCGATGCAGACGATCCGCTCACAGCCGAGCGCCAGGGCCAGGCCGAGCTGATGCCGGGCGAGCGAGATCCCACCCACGCGCAGGAAGGCGCGCGGCAGCGCGGGCTCGGGCCCGGCGGGCTCCATCATTGTCAGCAGCGCGACGCGCAGGATGCTTCTCCCGGCAGGTTCGCGGCGTTCTAGAGGGTCTGGATCGGAGTGCCAAGCCGCCGCGGTCAGGCCGCGGACAACTCGTCGAGGAAGGCCTGCATCCGCCGGACCACGCCCGGCTCGCCCGGCGCGCATTCCAGCGCCTCGTCGGCCAGGACAACCAGCGGCTCGGCGTGAAAGGAGACCGCCAGGCCCTTCAGCCGCATCGCCGCAACCTGCCAGTTGCCGTCGCAGCGGGCGCGGCGCAGCAGGTCGATCTGGCGTGAAAGACTGTCGACGAACGCGGCGCGCAGCTCCGCGAACAGCGCGGCATCGTCGCCGGCGGCGGCGGCGAGCGTGGCATCGAGGGCACCTGCTTCATAGGCCATTCCCCACGCTTAGGCGCATAACCTTAATCCGGGGTTTATTGCCGGGCGAGGCCTATGGTATCCTGACGCCATGGTAGGGGGATCGCGCATCATCGCCTTCGGCTCGGGCTCCGAGGAGCCTCAACCGGAACCGCAGCATTCCGAGCCCGCGGGGGAGGAATACCCGCCGGCCGACGAGTCGTGGGAGGATGAAGCCCCGCGCCGACTGCGAGGCAATCTGATCCCGGCCGCGCTAGCCCTGGCCGCGATCCTGGGCTGGACCGCTTTCTTCATCTGGGCGAATTGGGGCGCCCTCGCCGCGGGCATCGCCCCGCAGCAGGCCATCGCCCTGGTTTCCGCCTGGGCGCCGCCGGTGCTGGTCGTCTGCGTCCTGTGGCTCGTCGCCCTGCGCACCAGCACGCGCGAGGCGGCCCGCTTCAACGACGCCGCCCGCCAGCTCCGCGGTGAGGCCGACCATCTGGAGCAGCGCCTCTCGGTGGTGAACCGCGAGCTCAGCCTCGCCCGGGAATTCATCGCCGCGCAGAACCGCGACCTCGAATCGCTGGGCCGGCTCGCAGTCGAGCGGATCACCCAGCACGCCGACCGGCTCGACGGCCTGATCAAGTCGAACGGCGCGCAGATCGACGCGATCGCCTCGGTCAGCGAATCGGCGCTCGACAACATGGAGCGGCTGCGCGGCAACCTGCCGGTGATCGTCAGCTCCGCCAAGGACGTCACCAACAATATCGGCAATGCCGGCCGCTCGGCCCAGGGCCAGTTGCAGGAGCTGATCGCCGGCTTCCACAAGCTCAACGAGTTCGGCCAGGCGAGCGAGCGCCAGGTCCAGTCGCTCCAGACCCGGGTCGACGAGACCCTCGCGCTGTTCCGGCACCAGTCGGAGACGGTCGAGCAGGCGCTGACCACCCGCTTCGCCGCGCTGGAACAGCAGAGCCAGACGCTTCGCAGCCAGCTCGACAGCCGCGAGGTCGAGGCCCTCGCCGCGATCCGCAACCGCGCCGCCGCCCTGACCGAGGAGCTGGAGGCGACCCGCCGCCAGCTCGACGAGCACGAGGGCGAGAGCCTGACCTCGCTGCGCGCGCGCCTCTCGGCCCTGCGCGACGAAACGAGCGCGGTCGCCCGCGCCCTGCGCGACGGCGAAGGCAGCGCGCTCGCCGGATGGCAGGAGGCGCTCGCCCGGATCGAGAGCGACATGGAAGCCATGAGCGCGAAGCTCGCCGAGGCGGATCGCCAGGCGGCCGAGACCGCCGAGGCCCGCTTCGCCCGCTTCTCCGCCGACGCGCAGCGGCTCGACACAGCCTATGCCCAGCGCCACGCCGAAGCCGAGGAGGCCAACGCCCGCGCCCTGGCGGCAATGCGGGCGCACCTGACCGCCTTCGACGAGGAGGTCGCCCAGCGCCATGCCGCGCATGAGGCGCACGCGCAGCGCCTGGTCGACCACAGCGAGCGGGTAGCCGCACGGCTGACCGACTTCGCCGACAAGATGCACCAGATCGCCGCCCACGGCGAGAGCGCGGAGGCGACGATCGCAGCCAGCCTCCAGACGCTGACGACGCAGCTTGCCGAGAGCCGCTCGGCGCTCGGCGGCACCGACGCGGCGGTGGCCGCGCTGACCGACAGCAGCGTCCGCCTGCTGGAGCTGATCCAGGCCAGCGCCACCCATGCCAAGGTCGAACTGCCGCTCGCCATCCAGGCGGGCGAGGAGCGGCTCGAAGCGGCCGAGACCCGGGCCTTCCTGCTGCGCGACCTCGCCACCGAGGCCTCGATCCAGGGGGAGGCCCTGTCGAACCACGTCCTCCTCACCCAGCACACCCTGACCGAGGCGGTGAAGGGGCTCGGCACCCTGCACCACGCGATCGACGACCAGGCCGAGACCCATTCCGCCAAGCTGGCCGAGCTCCAGCACGCGCTGGACCGGCTCCAGGGGGGCAGCGCGGCGCTGGCCGAGCAGGCCCAGGGCGCGCTCAGCCAGGCGATCGCCGAGCTGGCCGAGGCGGCGCAGGGCGCCGTCGCCGGGATCGAGCAGAACAGCGCCGAGGCCGTCTCCGCCCTCGCCCGGCGACTCGGCGAGGAAAGCGCCGCCGCGCTCGACCGGGTGGTGCGGACCCGCGCCGCCGAGGCGGCCGGGCAGCTCGAACAGGCGGCCGCCCACGCCGCCGGGGTCAGCCGCGAGGCGGCGATCCAGCTCCGCGACCAGCTTGCCAAGGTCAACGAGCTGGCCGGCAACCTCGAACGCCGCGTCGCCCACGCCCGTCAGCGCGCCGAGGAGCAGGTCGACAACGACTTCGCCCGCCGCAGCGCGCTGATCACCGAGGCGCTCAACTCGAACGCGATCGACATCGCCAAGGCACTCGACAGCGACGTGTCGGACACGGCCTGGGCGGCCTATCTCAAGGGCGACCGCGGCATCTTCACTCGCCGCGCGGTGCGCCTGCTGGAAACCGGCGAGGCGCGCTCGATCGTCCAGCTCTACGACGCCGACCGCGACTTCCGCAGCCACGTCAGCCGCTACATCCACGATTTCGAGGCCATGTTGCGGCAGATGCTCTCGACCCGCGACGGCCACGCCCTGGGCGTGACCCTGCTGTCATCGGACATGGGCAAGCTCTACGTCGCCCTCGCCCAGTCTATCGAGCGGCTGCGGGACTGAGCGGTCTCCCGAGACCCTCCCCATTTTTGCGCAGCGCAAATGGGGAAGGGGGAACCGCCAATTGCTTGCGCCCTCCTCCCATCTCCGTCCCGTCACCCCGGACTTGATCCGGGCCCCGCTTCTTCTGCGCGACGCCGGAAAAGGGAAGCGGGACCCCGGATCAAGTCCGGGGTGACGAGGGGCGATGATGACGGGCGCTTCCTGCTCGGAAACCGAAATTCACACCAAGCGCACGCCCGGTTTCCCCTAATGGCTGCCGTCGTAGTTCGGCGCATCGCCGAAGAAGTCGAGGTTCTTCGTGGTCAGCCAGCCCTCGACGTAATTGGCGTAGTAGAGCCCGCAGAGCACCGCCGCGAGGATCGTGGCGCGCAGGGCCACGCGCTTCGGCTTGAACTCGGCCGGGGCGCTGTCGGCCTGGCCGGGGATCTTCTCCACGCCCGCTTCCTCGTGGGTGCGGACGCCGAAGGGCAGGACGAGGAAGGCGCTGAACACCCAGAACAGGGTGTAGATCGCAACGATCGAAGTCCACTTCATGCCGCGATCTCCCCGAGCAGCATCACCTGCACCTGCGGTTTCTTGCCCGACCAGCGCTGGGCGGCGCGGCGGGCGGCGAGGCGGGCGGCCTCGGTCACGGCGGCGGCGTTCTGGCGGGCCCGACCCTTGAGCTTGCCGATCGCTTCGGCCACGTCGCCCTCCGCCTCCTCGACGAAATCGCCGTAGTCCTCGTCGAGCGGCAGGCCGACGCCGGACACGCGCACCGCCCCGCTCTCGCCCACCGCGACGACCACCAGGCCGTTATAGGCGAGCCGGCGGCGCATGACCATCGCCTCGCCGTCGGCGGGCGCGATGATGTCGCCGTCGAGCACCAGGCGCCCGGCCCGGACCTCGCCGAACTTGCCGGGCTTGCCCGGCGCGAGGCGGACAAGGTCGCCGTTCTTCTGGACCACGGCCTTGGGAATGCCGGCGGCGAGGCCGAGCCGCGCCTGCTCCTGCATGTGGCGCATCTCGCCGTGGACCGGCAGCAGGATCTCCGGGCGCAGCCAGCCATAGAGCGCCTCGAGCTCGGGGCGGCCGGGATGGCCGGAGACGTGGATCGGGCTCTGCCGGTCGGTGACGAGGGCGATCCCGTCCCCGGCGAGCTTGTTCTGGATGCGGCCGATGGCGATCTCGTTGCCGGGAATCTGGCGGCTGGAGAACAACACGACGTCGCCGCGCTCCAGCTTGATCGGGTGGCTCCCTTCGGCGATCCGCGACAGGGCGGCGCGCGGCTCGCCCTGCCCGCCGGTAGCGACGATCAGCACCTCGCCGCGCGGCAGGTCCATCGCCGAGTCCATGCCGATCACCTTGGGCAGCTCGCCGAGATAGCCGCTCGCCTGGCCGGTCTCGATGATCCGGTCGAGCGAGCGCCCGGCGACGCAGAGCTGCCGTCCGGTCGCCTCGGCCACGGCGCCCAGCGTCTGGAGCCGCGCGACGTTGGAGGCGAAGGTCGTGACCAGCACGCGCTTGCCCTTGTGCTTCTTCACCTCGGCCAGCAGCCCGCGCAGGACCTCGCCCTCCGAGCCCGAGGGCTCGGGGTTGAAGACGTTGGTCGAATCGCAGACCAGGGCGAGCACGCCCTCGTCGCCGATCGCGGTCAGCTCCTAGGCCGTGGTCGGCTCGCCGATCTGGGGCTCGTCGTCGAGCTTCCAGTCGCCGGTGTGGAAGATCCGGCCGTAGGGCGTGTCGATCAGCAGGGCGTTGCCCTCGGCGATCGGGTGGGCCAGCGGCAGGTAGGAAACGGTGAACGGGCCGAGCTGGAAGGGATCGAGGTGGTCGATGACCCGGAGGTCGACCTTGCCGGCGATCCCCGCCTCCTCCAGCTTGGCGCGCACCAGCCTGGCGGTGAACGGCGTGGCATAGAGCGGCACGCCGAGTTCCTGCGCGAAATAGGGCACGGCGCCGATATGGTCCTCGTGCGCGTGGGTCAGGACCACGCCGAGCAGGTCCTCGGTCCGCTCCTCGATGAATTCGAGATCGGCGAAGACCAGGTCGACGCCGGGATATTCGTTGCCGCTGAAGGTCATGCCGAGGTCGACCATCAGCCACTTGCCGTCGCAGCCGTAGAGATTGACGTTCATGCCGATCTCGCCCGACCCGCCGAGCGCGCAGAACAGCAGTTCCTTACCGGGTTTCAAATTTTCGAGCCTTCATGTCTGCCTGTCCACCCCGTTCGCGTCGAGCGAAGTCGAGACGCCGTGCGCGGTGCTCCGGAGCGGCGGCGGGTGATTGGGTTGCGCCTATCTAGGATGCCTTGGCCCGTTCCGCCAGCAGGGCCAGCCCGTCGAGCGTCAGGTCGGGGTCGACCGCATCGAAGATGTCGGTCGCCTCGTCGAACAGGACGGCCAGCCCGCCGGTGGCGACGACGCGGGCCGGGCGGCCGATCTCGGCGCGGATGCGGGCGATCAGGCCCTCCATCATCGCGACGTAGCCCAGAACACGCCGATCAGCATGGCGTCCTCGGTGTTGCGGCCGATGACGCTGGCGTCCTTGGGCACCTCGATCGCGATGCGCGGCAGCTTGGCGGTGTTGCCGACCAGCGCGTCGAGCGAGAGGTTGATGCCCGGGGCGATGATGCCACCCTTGTAAGCGCCGTTGAAGTCGACCACGTCGAAGGTCGTCGCCGTGCCGAAGTCGACCACGATCAGGTCGCCGGGATGCTTGGCATGGGCGGCGATGGCGTTGACCAGGCGGTCGGCGCCGACCGTGCGCGGCTCCTCGACGTCGATGTCGATGTGGAACGCCGCCGCGCCCTCCCCGGCCACCAGCGGCTCGAGGAAGAAGTAGTTGCTCGCCAGCACCTCGATATTGTGCAGGGCGCGGGGAACGACGGTCGAGATGATGATCCGCTTGACGTCCTCGCGCGCGACGCCGCGGATGGCGAGGAGCTGCATCAGCCAGACCGCGTACTCGTCGCCGGTGCGGCGCGGGTCGGTGGCGATGCGCCAGCGCGCCTTCATCTGCCGGCCTTCGAACAGGGCGAAGACGACGTTGGTGTTGCCGATGTCGATGGCTAGCAGCATGTCACGCGATCCTGACCTCGCCCGCGTGAATGACACGCAGCGAGCCGTCCGCCAAGCGGAGTTGCAAAGCGCCGCCCTCGGTCAGGCCGGCGAAGGCGCCCGATAGGCGGTCATCGCCGTCGTCGGCCTCCAACGCCATGCCCGGGGGATGGCCGGCGGCGCTCCAGCGGCGGACGATCGGCCCAAGGCCGTAGCCCCGCCAGCGATCGAGGTCGGCGGCGAACTGGCGGGCGAGATCGGCGGCGAAGGCGTCCCGCTCCACCTCGGCGCCGAGCGCCGCGAGGGAGACGGTCGGGCGGTCGGCCACGGTCGGGGCCTGGGCCAGGTTGACGCCGATCCCGACGATCACCGCGTCGCCTGCCCGCTCCAGCAGGATGCCGGCGAGCTTGGCCCCGGCAACGAGCACGTCGTTGGGCCACTTGAGCATGACCGCTGCGCGCACCTTCGGCGCGACGACCTCGTGCAGGGCAAGGCCGGCGACCAACGCCAGGGTCTCGGGCGCAGGGTCGCCGGGCCGGAGGTGGACCACGGTCGAGCCCATGAAGTTGCCCGCGCCGTCACGCCATTCGCGCCCCTGGCGGCCGCGTCCGGCGGTCTGGCGGTCGGCGACGAGCCAATCGCCCTCGGCCATGCGGTCGCCCCGGCCGAGCCTTACGGCGAGATCGGCGCTGGTCGAGCCGGTTTCTCGGACGGTTTCGATCAACGGCTCAGACAGCGTGGAACAGGGCCGCCGCGGCGGCGTCGGCCAGGCCGCCGAGCCACCTGGTCAGCAGGTAGCCGAGCGGCGAGAGGAACAGCGCCGAAAGCGCGAGCAGGAGCCCGTGGGTCCATTCGCTGCGGCCGGTGATCGTGCCGGTCGGCTCGTCGAAATACATGACCTTGACGATCTTCAGGTAGTAGAACGCGGCGATCACGCTGCCGGCGATGCCGAGCGCGGCCAGCGGCAGCAGGTTCGCCTCGACCGCGGCCTGGAAGACCACGAACTTGCCCCAGAAGCCGAACAGCGGCGGGATGCCGGCCAGGCTGAACATGATCATCGCGAAGGCCCCGGCGAGCAGCGGACGGGTGCGCGACAGGCCGGCGAGCTGGGCGATCTCCTCGACCTGGTTGCCCTCGCCGTCCTTGAGCATCAGCACCGCGACGAAGCTGCCGATCGACATGACGCAGTAGATCGCGAGATAGACCAGCATCCCCGAGGCGCCGCGCGGCGTGGCGGCGGCCAGGCCGACGAGGATGAAGCCGACGTTGTTGATCGCCGAATAGGCCAGCATCCGCTTGATGTTCGGCTGCCCGATCGCGCCGAGCGCGCCGACCACGATCGAGGCGAGCGCGACGAAGACCACGATCGGCTGCCAGGCGCCCACCTGGTGGCCGAAGGGATCGAGCGCGACGCGCATCAGCAGGGCCATGGCGGCGATGTTCGGGGACGTGGCGAAGAAGGCCGTCACCGGCGTCGGCGCGCCCTCGTAAACGTCCGGCGTCCACATGTGGAACGGCACCGCGGCGATCTTGAAGGCGAGGCCGGCGAGGACGAAGACCAGGCCGAACATCGCGCCGTGCGAGAGGTGTCCGCTCAGCGCCGCCTGGATGCCGGTGAAGCTGGTCGTCCCGGTGAAGCCGTAGACCAGGCTCACGCCGAACAGCAGGATGCCGCTGGCGAGCGCGCCGAGCACGAAATACTTGAGACCCGCTTCGGCCGAGCGCTCGTCCGTCCGCAGGAAGGCGGCGAGGACATAGGCGGCGAGCGAGTTCAGCTCGAGCCCGATGTAGAGCGTCAGCAGATCACCGGCCGAGACCATCAGCCCCATGCCGACCACGGCGAAGAGGATCAGCACCGGGTATTCGGCGCGCATCGCCTTGAGCCGGCCGAAGAAGGCCGGGGCGATGATCAGTGCCGCACCCGCGCCGGCATAGGTCAGCAGCTTGGCGAAGGCGGCGAAGGCGTCGGCGCGGTACTGGCCGCCGAAGGCGATCGTGTCGGGCCCGGCGGCGCCGGAGCAGGCGATCGGCGCGACCAGCACGGCGCAGACGGCGAGGACCACGACCGAGGCGATCGAGATCGCCCGGCTCGCCTTGTCGCCCGCCCAGGCGGCGACGAGCAGCAGGACGAGGCCCGCGACGCTCAGCAGTTCTTCCGGCGCGACGAGGCGCAGCGAGTGGGACCAGTCCATCAGTGCGCCCCCTCATGCGCTACAGGTGCTTCTTCATGGTGGGCGCCGTGCTCCTCCCTGGGAGCGGCAGGCTTGCCGGCGGCGAGCCGGGCATCGCCCTCGGGCTTGGCGCGGGCGAGCCGGGCGTCGAGCGCGGCGATGTCCTTGCGGATCGGCGCGAGGAAGCTCTCGGGATAGACGCCCATCCACAGCACGGCCGCGGCGAGCGGGACCATCATCAGCCACTCGCGCGCCGACAGGTCGGGCATGGCCGCGGCATCGGCGTTCTTCTGCTCACCGAACGCCACCCGGCGGTAGAGGTAGAGCATGTAGGCCGCGCCGAGGATGATCCCCGTGGTCGAGATCAGCGCCACCCAGCTCGACACCTGGTAGATGCCGGCCAGCGAGAGGAACTCGCCGACGAAGCCCGAGGTGCCCGGCAGGCCGACCGAGGCCATGGTGAACAGCATCAGGAACAGCGCGTAATAGGGCATGTTGACCGAGAGCCCGCCGTAGCGGTCGATCTCGCGGGTGTGCAGCCGGTCGTAGATCACGCCGACCGCGAGGAACAGCGCGCCCGAGACGAGGCCGTGGCTCAGCATCACGATCATCGAGCCTTCGAGACCCTGCGGGTTGAAGGCGAACAGGCCGACCGTGACGATCGCCATGTGCGCGACCGACGAATAGGCGATCAGCTTCTTCATGTCGTGCTGGACCAGCGCGATCAGCGAGGTGATGACCACGGCGGCCATCGACAGGCCGTAGATCAGCCAGGCGAACTGGGCGCTCGCCTCCGGGAACATCGGCAGCGAGAAGCGGATGAAGCCGTAGCCGCCCATCTTGAGCAGGACGCCGGCCAGGATCACCGAGCCCGCGGTCGGCGCCTCGACGTGGGCGTCGGGCAGCCAGGTATGGACCGGC
>CALLNA010000285.1 GCA_938005655.1 uncultured Novosphingobium sp. | reverse complement strand
ACCGCGCGGACCTCGACCGTCTATGGCGAGGTCCGCTTCCGCCCCGTCCCCGAGCTCCAGCTCATCGCGGGCCTGATCCATGCCGACGGCTATCGCCGGCAGGCGCAGCGCTTCCCCGCGCCCGTGGTCGGCGAGTCGTCCTACGACAGCCTCTCGCCCCGGATCGGCCTGCTGTGGGAGCCGCGGCCGGACATCCAGGTCTATGCCAATTACAGCCGCTCGGCGGAATTCCCGACCTTCATCGAGCTGGCCCAGGTCGCGGCCTTCGTGCCGGTCCGGCAGCAGCACGCCTGGACCTTCGAGGTGGGGACGCGCGGCAAGGTGGGCTGGGCGAGCTGGGACGTGTCGTTCTACCGCGCGCAGCTACGCGGCGAGATGCTGCAATTCACCGTCAGCCCCGATGTCCCCGCATCGACGTTCAACGCCGACCGGACGCTGCACCAGGGGATCGAAGCCGGGCTGAGCCTGGAGCCGGCCCGCTGGCTGCGCATCCGCCAGGTCTGGCAATATTCCGACTTCCGCTTCCGCCACGACGCCGAGTTCGGCGACAACCGCCTGCCGGTCGTGCCGCGCCATGTCCTGCGGACCGAGATTCGCTTCGGCACCGAGGCGCTCCATGTCGCGCCCAATCTCGAATGGGTGCCGCAGGGGGCCTGGGCGGACTACGCCAACACGGTGCGCGCGCCCGGCTATGCGATCGTCGGCCTGAGCGCCGGGGCGACCGTCGCCAGGGGCGTCGACCTGTTCGTCGATGCCCGCAACCTCGGGGGCAGGAAGGCGATCGGGGACGTCTCGGCCGTGATCCGCGCGACGCCGGCCTCGGAAATCTACTATCCGGTCGAGCGGCGCGCCGTCTATGCGGGGATCCGCGCGCGATTCTAGGCCGGCTAGTCCGTGCCGAACAGGCTGCCGATCAGGGCATAGCCGTCCTGGCGCAGGCTCCGGGCGGCTTCGTCGGCATCGAAGCCGGTGCGGTGTTCCCCGGCGACGAGATCGAGGGGCCGGACGAAGGTCCAGCCCGCCCGGCCGCGCCCGTCGCGCGGGATGTTCCGGCCCTCGGGATCGCTGGTCAGCGCGTACTGGTGCCCGCCCTCGACCCGGAAGAGGAAGGCGCGGAGCGGATCGTGCGGGGAAGGCTGGGGGACATCGCCCATGGCGCGAAAACCTCAGTGGGATAGGAACAGGGCGGTGGCGCGGTTTTCCAGCAGGAGCCGGGTCGTGCCGCCGAAGATGAAGCGTTGCAGCCGGGGGTGGCCGAAGGCGCCCGCGACGAGGAGGTCCGCGCCGGCCTCCCGCGCCGCCGCGAGGATCGCCGGCCCGGGATCGCCGCGCTTGTGCAGGACCTCGGGCGCGGCCGGCACGCCCTGGTCCGCGAGATAGGCCAGCGCGCGGGCGCCGCCGGAGGACCGGGCCGTGACCGAGCCCGCCGTCAGCAGGACGATCCGCCGCGTCAGGCGCAGCAGCGGGATCGCGCGGCGCAGCGCGCGCGAGGCTTCGCGGCCGCCGTCCCAGGCGATGGCGACGGTGCCGCCGATCGAGGGCGGATCGTCGGCGACGAAGGCCGGCCGCCGCTCGTCGAGCAGGATGTGCTGGAACGCGCCGGCCAGGAAGCCGTGCCCGCGCGTGACGGCGGGTTCCCAGACCACGACGTCGGCCAGCCGTGAGGCGGCGCGCAGGCCCATCCAGTCGTCCGCGATCACGGCCTCGAACAGGACCTTGGGATAGCCGAGGTCCCCGAGGAGGGCGCGGCAGCGGGCCTGCCCCCGCTCGGCATTGCGTTGCAGCGCGGCCACCGCGGCGTCGGTCGGGCCGAAGCTAGTGTCCCCGGCCCAGTTGAACACGCCGATCGGCGAGGGCGAGGCATGGGCCAGGGTGATCGTCGCGCCGAACGGCTCGGCCAGCGCCCGCGCGACGGCCAGCGTCCTGGCGTCGCCGTCGCCGCCCAGAGCCGGCACAAGGATGTTGGTCCAGACCATCGGCCCCTCGCTGGAATGCGCCTCGCCGCCGGACGTCCGCCCGAACATCCGGCCGCGCCGCACCTGGCAGGCGCAGCCGGATATCCGCGACGCCCGAAGGGCGCGGCCAACATAGTGACGCAAAAATGAATGCGGACAAGCGAATGCTATTGTCCATTCCCTGCAAGATTATTGATATGACCGCCATGCTCTCCGGATGGCGGCTGTGACCCCGGGAATCCCGGCCACGTCCCGGGGTTTTCTCAGGCGCCCAGCGATCTCAGCCTGAAAGCACAGAGTCTTTACTGCAATATTTTTGGGAAAAAATACCAATAATAATCGTTAGTTTTATGGATCGGATTTCCCCACAATCGCGGCCTGATTGAAGGATGCTTCGTTACAACGGTGCCCGGTGGGACCTGACGCACAGGCCGGAGCACAGGACAGGGAGCTGAACGCCGAGGAACCATACGCATGACGGCATCGGAACTCCCGGGGATTCCCCTGACCCCGGACCAGTGGCGGCAGGTCGAGGCTTTGACCCGTTCGCTCGATCCGATGCAGATGCGCTGGGTCAGCGGCTACTTCGCAGGACTGGACGCCGGCTCGCGACACCCCCCATCGCAGCCGGCGCCCTCCGCCGCCGCGCGCGGCCTGACGATCCTCTACGGCACCGAGACCGGCAATGCCGCCGAGCTTGCCCGGTCGCTCGACGCGGTCCTGAAGGACAAGGGGTTGGCCGCCACGCTGTGCGACATGGCCGACTACAAGCACCGCGAGCTGGGCCGCGAGCAGGACCTGCTGATCGTCGTCAGCACCTATGGCGAGGGCGATCCGCCGCAGCCGGCCGCGGGCTTCTTCGAATTCGTCGAAGGACGCAAGGCGCCCCGCCTCGACGGCGCGCGCTTCGCGGTCCTGGCGCTCGGCGATTCCACCTATGAATTCTACTGCCAGGCCGGCAAGCGGCTCGACCAGCGGTTCGAGGAGCTGGGCGCGCAGCGCCTCGCCGAGCGGGTCGACTGCGACGTCGACTACGAGGACCAGGCCGCCGCCTGGATCGCCGCCGTCGCCGAGCGGCTGGCCGGCGAGGCGCAGGCCGTTCCTGCGCCGGTCGCGGCGATGCCCGCCGGAACCGCGCCGCCGCCCGCCGCGGTCCACGACAAGCGCAATCCCTTCCCCGCCCGGATCGTCGAGAACATCGCCCTGGTCGGGCGCGGATCGTCGAAGGAGACGCGGCATATCGAGTTCTCGCTCGCCGGCTCGGGCCTCGCCTACGAGCCGGGCGACGCGCTCGGCATCGCCGCCTCGAACGATCCGGCCGTGGTCGCCGCGCTGCTCGAAGTGCTCGCCCTGGCCCCGGAGGCCGAGTTCGAGTTCAAGGGCCAGACCCTGACGATCGCTGAGGCGCTGACCCATCGCTTCGAGATCACCGCCGCGACCCCGCGCTTCCTCGACTACTGGGCCATGCTCAGCGAGGCCGCCTTCCTCAAGCAGTTGCAGCAGGAGGACCGCGCCGGGGAGCGGTCGGTCTTCCTGCGGACCCACCACGTCGTCGACATCGTCCGCCGCTTCCCGGTGGCGGGGGTCATGCCGCAAGGGCTGGTCTCGGCGCTGCGGCCGCTCCAGCCGCGGCTCTATTCGCTGGCCTCGAGCCTGGCCGCCGCGCCGGACGAGGCCCACCTGACCGTCGCGCCGGTGCGCTACAGCCTGCACGGCAGCCCCCGCAGCGGCGTCGCCTCCGGCCTGCTCGCCGACCGCGGGGAGGTCGACACGCTGCTGCCGGTCCATGTCCAGGCCAACCCGCACTTCCGCCTGCCCGCCGACGACGTGCCGATCCTGATGATTGGCGCGGGCACCGGGGTCGCCCCCTATCGCGCCTTCCTCCAGGAGCGCGAGGCGCGCGGCGCGGGCGGGCGGAGCTGGCTGTTCTTCGGCGAGCGGAACTTCCGCACCGATTTCCTCTACCAGACCGAATGGCAGGGCTGGCTCAAGGACGGGACCCTGTCCCGCATGGACGTCGCCTTCTCGCGCGACCGGGCGGCGCAGGCGAACGGGGCGGGCAAGGTCTATGTCCAGCACCGCATGAAGGAGCGCTCGCGCGAGGTCTTCGCCTGGCTGGAGGAGGGCGCCCACGTCTATGTCTGCGGCGACGCGGCCAGTCTCGCGCCCGACGTCCACCAGGCGCTGATCGAGATCGTCGCGCACGAGGCCCATACCGGGCGCGAAGCGGCGGAGGACTACGTGCGCTCGCTCCAGGCCGATCACCGTTACCAGCGCGACGTATATTGAGGGGCATGACCATGACCGACGCCACCGCCGTCGACCGCAGCCGGGACCTGTCGCAGCCGCTCGACCGGCTCGGCCCGGACGAGCGCATGAAGGACCGCAGCGACTACCTGCGCGGCACGATCGCCACGGGACTGCTCGACCGGATCACCGGGGCGGTGCCCTCGGCCGACGACGTGAAGCTGATGAAGTTCCACGGCATCTACCAGCAGGACGACCGCGACCTGCGCGACGAGCGCCGCCGCCAGAAGCTGGAGCCCGCCTACCAGTTCATGATCCGGGTGCGCCTGCCCGGCGGCGTCTGCACCCCCGCGCAATGGCTCAAGCTCGACGAGCTGGCGCGGGCCCACGGCGGCGAGACGCTGCGGATCACCACGCGCCAGACCTTCCAGTTCCACTGGGTGCTCAAGGACAGCCTGCGCCCGGTCATCCAGGGCCTGCACGAGACGCTGCTCGACACGGTGGCCGCCTGCGGCGACGATTCGCGCGGGGTGATGTGCACGGTCGATCCGCAAGGCTCGCGCTTCCATGCCGAGGTCGCGGCCCTGGCGAAGCGGGTCAGCGACCACGTCATCCCCAAGACCCGCGCCTATCACGAGATCTGGTACGGCAGCGAGCGCGTCGCCGGCTCGGGGCCGGAGGAGCCGTTCTACGGGCGCACCTACATGCCGCGGAAGTTCAAGATCGGCTTCGCCCTGCCGCCGTCCAACGACATCGACGTCTATGCCCAGGATCTCGGCTTCATCGCGATCGGCGGCAGCGAGGGGCTCGAAGGCTTCAACGTGGTGATCGGCGGCGGCATGGGCCGCACCGACCAGGCGCCCGAGACCTATCCGCGCCTCGCCAGCCTGATCGGCTTCGTCCCGGCCGAACGGGTGATCGCCTGCGCCGATGCGGTGATGACGGTCCAGCGCGACTACGGCGACCGCAAGGACCGCCAGCGCGCCCGCTTCAAGTATACCATCGACGACAAGGGGCTCGACTGGATCAAGGCCGAGATCGAGCGGCACATGGGCACGCCCTTCGCGGCGGCGCGCGCCTTCCGCTTCACCTCCAACGGCGACAGCTTCGGCTGGAACACCACGCCCGACGGCCGCCACCACCGCACCCTCGTCATCGAGAGCGGGCGGCTGACCCTGGCCCTGCTCGACGCGCTGCGCGACGTCGCGCGGGTCCATCGCGGGACCTTCCGGCTGACCGCCAACCAGAACCTGATCGTCGCCGGGGTCCGGACAGAGGACCGCCCGGCGATCGATGCGATCCTCGCCGAGCATTTCCCCGAGATCGACGCCGCCTCGCCGGTGCGGCGCAACGCGATCTCCTGCGTCGCCCTGCCGACCTGCGGGCTCGCGATGGCGGAAAGCGAACGCTACCTGCCGCGCCTGCTCGACAAGATCGAGACGATCCTCGCCGCCAACGGCCTGTCCGACGAGCCGATCACCGTGCGGATGAGCGGCTGCCCCAACGGCTGCTCCCGGCCCTACATCGCCGAGATCGCGCTGACCGGCCGCGCGCCGGGCAAGTACAACCTCTATCTCGGCGGCGGCTTCCACGGCGAGCGTCTCAATCGTATGGTCATGGAGAACGCCGGGGAGCCGGCGATCCTCGAAGCGCTGGCCGAGGTGCTCGGCCGCTATGCCCGGGAACGGCAGCCGGGCGAGCGCTTCGGGGATTTCACCATCCGCGCGGGCGTGGTCCGCGAAGTCACGGAAGGACGTTTCTTCAATGACTGATCGGCGTGACGCTTCGCCCCGGCCCCAGACGATCGGCGCCGCCCACGGCGTGGCCGGCGATCCCGCCTTCGGCGCGGTCGCCCCGCCGCTCTACCTCTCCAGCACCTACGAGTTCGCGGGCTACGAGCAGCCGCGCCGCTACGACTACGGCCGGGCCGGCAACCCGACGCGGGACCTGCTGGCCGAGGCCCTGGCCAAGCTGGAGGGCGGGGCCGGGGCGGTCGTCACCGCCAGCGGCATGGCGGCGCTGGACCTGCTCGTCGGACGGCAGTGGCCCGGCGACCTGATCCTCGCCCCGCACGACTGCTACGGCGGCACGATGCGCCTGCTCAAGGCGCGAGCCGAGCGCGGCCATTGCCGCGTCCGCTTCGTCGACCAGTCGCGCGAGGCCGAGCTGGCGGCGGGGCTGGCGGAGCGGCCCGCGCTCGTCCTGATCGAGACGCCGAGCAACCCCCTGATGCGGGTGGTCGACATTGCCGCCCTGGCCGGGCGGGCGCATGGCGCCGGGGCCCGGGTCGCGGTCGACAACACCTTCCTTTCGCCCGCGGTCCAGCGGCCGATCGCGCTGGGCGCGGACTATGTCGTCCATTCGACCACCAAGTACCTCAACGGCCATTCCGACGTGATCGGCGGGGCGGTGATCGCGGCCGAGGCGGGCGAGGCGGAGGAGCTGCGCCAATGGGCCAACGTCGTCGGCAGCGCGGGCGCGCCGTTCGACGCCTGGCTGACCCTGCGCGGCTTGCGCACGCTGTTCGCGCGGATGGCGCAGCAGCAGGCCAACGCCATGGCCGTGGCCGATTTCCTCGACCGCCATCCCGCGGTGGCGCGGGTCCACTATCCGGGCCTCGCCTCGCATCCCGGCCATGCGGTCGCCGCGCGCCAGCAGGACGGGTTCGGCGCCATGCTGAGTTTCGAGCTGGCCGGCGGCGTTGCCGCCGTGCGCCGGTTCATCGCGGCGGTGCGGTTCTTCACCCTGGCCGAATCGCTCGGCGGGGTCGAAAGCCTCGTCGCCCATCCGGCGACCATGACCCATGCCGACATGGGCGAGGAAGCGCGCGCCGCGGCGGGGATCGGCGACAGCCTGCTGCGGCTCTCGGTCGGCCTGGAGGCCGAGCAGGACCTGATCGCCGGCCTCGAGCAGGGGCTTGCGGCGTGCCGGAGCTGACCGCTAGCGGCGAACCGACCACGAAAGGAAGCGTCCCATGCCCGGCCATGTGCTGATCGTCGACCTGTTCGGCGTGATCCTTGCCTTCATCGGTTTCACCATGGCCTTCCGCCAGAAGACCTTCCGCCGCCTGATCGGCCGCCCGCCGCCGGTCGCCGCCAATGCGGACGATCCCGTCACCTACATCCTGCGGATCGCCGGGACCATGGTGATGGTCTTCGGCCTCGCCATCGGGGTGATGGTCACGCTGTTCAATCTTTCCTAGGTTCGGCGATCGGATGCGGCTCCGGCCCGCTCCCCCGGCCCGGCCACCCGGAGCCTATCCTGTCGGGTGGTCGGGCCGGGGGAGCGGGCCGGCGCGACATTCCCGCAAATGACTCGCATCGGTCATCTGGCGTTCAGGATGCGGGGATAGGATTTCGCTCGCTCGAATCCTTCAAGGAGGTTTTTCCGATGCGCAAGCTTCCCATTGCCCTGCTCGCCGCCGGAGGGCTCGCGCTGGCCGCCGGCACGGCCTATGCCGCGGGCAAGCTCAAGACGATGGACGTCGCCCTGCCCGACGGCTCGGTGGCGCAGATCAGCTATGCCGGCGATGTCGCGCCGAAGGTGGCGATCGTCCCGGTCGAGGCCGCCGCCGACGATCCCTTCGCCGAGCTCGACCGGATGACCGCGATGATGCAGGCCCGGAACGAGGCGATGATGCGCCAAGCGGCCGAGATGCAGCAGCGCATCCAGGCCCAGGTCGGCCAGCAGGTCCTTGCCGCCCAGCGCGGCGCGGCGGCCGGGCAGCCCGGCCAGATCGTGGTGTCGAGCAATGCCCCGGCCGGCAGCTACAGCTTCGTCTCGGTCTCGACGACGACCTCGGGCAACGGCTGCAGCCAGACCGTCGAGTACCGCTCGGACGGCTCGGGCGCCGAGCCCAAGGTGACGCGGACCAGCGCGGGCGATTGCAGCGCGGTCCAGAAGAACGCGCCGGCGGTCCCGGCCGCCGCCCCCGCGCCCAAGGCCGCGCCGGTCACGCCGGTAGCGGACCCGGTCCAGGGCCAGGCGCGGCTGCCGAGCAAGGCGACCTGACATTTAGCGCTTTCCTACATACATCCGGATAGGTTAAATCCGGATGTATGAACTATCGAAAATGGCAAATTTCGTGGCATGAGCGCCGGTTTCGCCCCGAGTCGCGCCGATCGCGCGGCCTTGGGGTGAAGCGGGCGCGGTCAGCCGTGCAGCAGGCTGTCGGGCGCGATCCACACCGTGCGCGGACGGCGGTGCTCGATCAGCCAGTCGTCCCCCACGCGGCGCAGGGTGTCGACGTAGAACCCGTTGTGGTCGAGGCCCGCCGGGCTCGTCACCAGGAAATAGGTGCGCGCGGTCGCGCTGTCGGGGCCGGTCAGGTCGACCTTGCTGGTCGTCAGGTGATGGCTGACGAAGCCCGCCGGGCGGCCGGGCTGCTGCGGGATCACCGAGGGGGCCTGCATCCAGGCCAGGATCGCCGCGCGCCCGGCGATCTGTCCGCCGCCGCCGGCCGAAAGGTCGAGCACGCCGTCCTCGGTGAAGCAGGCGGCATAGGCGTCGGCCTTGCGCGCGTCGCCGGCCTGGCCGATCGCGGCGAGCCGGTCGGCGATGGCGAGGCGGGCCTTGAGCTCCGCGTCGGTCACGGCCTGCTCGCCTTGGGCCGACTCGCCTTGGGCGGGCGCATCATTCCGGGCGGCTCACTTCAGCGTCGCGAGATAGTCGATCACCGCCTTGCGCCGGGCGGGATCGGGGATGCCGGGGAAGACCATCTTGGTGCCCGGCACGTCCTTCATCGGCGCGGTCAGCCAGCGGTCCAGCTCGGCCTCGTCGAGCGTCTTGCCCCAGCCCTTGAGCGCGCTGGAATAGGCATAGCCGGGCAGGGTGCCCGCCTTGCGCCCGACCACGCCGTGCAGGCTCGGCCCGACGCCGTTCACGCCCGGCTTGACCGAGTGGCACGAGATGCACTGGGCGAAGGCCACGGGCGGGGCGGCGTCGGCGGCGGGCGCCTCGGCCGGGGCCGCCGCGCCGGACTGGCCCGCGTCCTGCCCGGCTGCGGGCTCCTTCGCGCCGCCGCAGGCCGCGAGGCCCGCCATGCCGAGAACCATCACCGTCGTCCGAACCAAGCGCATGCCATGTCTCCCTGCTTGCCCCATCCATGCCGGGCGGGGGCGGGGGCGTCAACGCGGTGGGCGGGGAACCGGCAGGAAGGGAATCTCGGCGCTTTCCTCCGGCGCGAACCGCGCCTATCCGGGCCGGCTGCATGACCGGGACCGTTCCGCCTTCCCCCTTCCGCGCCGAGCTGCGCGCCACCCTGGCCATCGCCGGGCCGCTGGCGCTCGCCAACCTGCTGCAGATGGCGCTCGGCGCGATCGACGTGATCTTCGTCGCGCGGCTCGGGCAGGAGGCGCTGGCGGCGTCCAGCCTGTCGGTCTCGATCTTCATGCTGATCGCCTGGTCGCTGTCGGGCCTGACCGGCGCGGTCGCCCCGCTGATCTCGGCCGAGCGCGGCGCGGGCCGCCACGCGATCCGCGAGATCCGGCGCTCGATGCGCATGGCCCTGTGGCTGGCCGTGGCGAGCGGCGCCCTGGCGATGACCGTCGGCCTGTTCGGCAAGGCGATCATGCTGGCGACCGGGCAGGACCCGCGCGTCGCCGAGCGCGCCGACGCCTTCCTCGGCATCATCTGCTGGGGGATCGTGCCGCTGATCGCGGCCAACGTGCTGCGCACCTTCGTCTCGGCGATGGGCCGGCCGGTCTTCGCGACGGTGATCACGGCGGCCGCGATCCTGGTCAACGTGCTCGGCAACTGGGCCTTCATCTACGGTCATCTCGGCCTGCCCGCGCTGGGCCTCGAAGGCTCGGCCCTGGCGACGGTCGTGACCGGCTGGACCACGCTCGCCGCCTATGTCGCGGCGATCCGGAGCGACCGGCGGCTGCGGCGCTACCGCCTGTTCGGCTACTGGTGGCGGCCGCACTGGCAGCGCCTGCGCGAGATCCTGCGGATCGGCCTGCCGATCGCGCTGATCGTGGTGGCCGAGGGTGGCTTCTTCGGCGCGGCGGGCTTCCTGATGGGCCGGATCGGCCCGGCCGAGCTGGCCGGGCACACCCTGGCGCTCCAGGTCGCCGCGCTCGCCTTCCAGGTGCCCTTCGGGGTCGGCCAGGCGGCGACGATCCGCGTCGGCTTCCACTACGGCGCGCAGGACCGGGCCGGGGTGGCCCGCGCCGGCTGGGCCGCCC
>CALLNA010000284.1 GCA_938005655.1 uncultured Novosphingobium sp. | reverse complement strand
CCTGGGTCTACACGGCCTATGCCTACGATGCGAACGGCAACCTCGTCGACACCAAGGTCTACGAGGGCAACGGCTACTCCGGCACCCCGCCGCTTGGCGGCACTCCGCCCGTGCCGCCGTCCGGTGCCTACCGCGAGACCGTGTTCACCTACGACAACCTCAATCGCCTGCTAACCAGCAGCGTCGTCGGCGCGGCCGATGCCATCGTCTCGGGGTCCTGGAACGGCTCGGCCTATGGCGCCAATGCCGGGGCAGGCGCCTCGGCCCAGGCGCTGACCACCACCTACCTCTACGATGCCGACGGCAACGTGGTGAAGACGACCGATCCCAACGGTGCCGTCACTTGGTCGTGGTACGACAGCCTGGGGCGCAAGATCGCCCAGCTCGACGGCGAGCAGTACCTCACCAAGTGGAGCTACGACGCCGAGGGCAATGTCACCCGCGAGATTCGCTATGCGACGCGCTACACCGGCTCGCCCGGCCTCGGCATGGTGCCATCGGTCGCGACCGACGCCGCCGACCGGATCACCGACTTCGAGTACGACCTTGCCGGCAACCGCACCAGGGAGATCCGCCGGAACGTTGCGGCCTGGAGCGTGAACGCGAGCACCGGCGCCTTGAGCGCAGCGGGCACCACTGACTCGGTGATTGAATACACCTACAACGCGCTCGGCCAGGTCACGGCGAAGACCATCGCCGGGGTCGAGACGGCGAGATACAACTATGACTCTACCGGCCGCCTCACTTGGGAGGGACGAGGCAAATACTACGATGCGAATGGCGAGTTGGTGGAGCCGATCACGAGCTACACTTACGACTCCCTGGGTGACCTTGTGAATATTATCCAGCATGGCTGGGGCGGTACGTATAACGTGGACGACCGCAACACATTCAACCGCTACGGCGAAGGCGGCCGGCTCCTTGCGACCTGCAACGCCGAGATGAATGTAACCTACTTCTACTACGACGCCGCAGGCCGCTTGAAGAAGCAGGCTTACGACCGCCTCGTCAATGTCGACAACACGCTTTCCTCAAACGCCACGACCACGGTCGTCGAAGCGCAGGGGACGACCTACGACCTCGCCGGGCGGGCGCTGACCCGGAGCGTCTACAGTACGGTCGGCGGCACGCTGACCAGGATCGACTTCGCCAGCTTCGAATACAATGCCTTCGACCAGGTCACGCGCCAGGGCACGGGCAGCAACGCCTCGGGCGTGATGTGGCAGGCCGAGAACCGCTACGACGCCGCCGGACGCTTGATCGCGACCAATGCCGGCGCCGGAACCGACGGCGGCGTGTGGAAGGTGTTCGCCTACGACAAGAACGGCAACCAGACCGGGATGATCGTCTCGGCGGGCGCGGCGTTCTCGAGTTCCACTACCTTCGCCTCAGCGCTCGCCGCGGTCGGCAATGCCGACGTCAACGGCACCTGGACGCTCTATGACGGTCGGGGTCAGGCAATCCAGGTGATCGAGGAGGGCCGCGACCTCTCGAGCATGGTCACGGGCCAGACGCTCAACACCTATCGCAGCTACAACGCGTTCGGCGAGATCGCGGCCGAGACCAACGCGCTCGGCAACACGGTCACCTACACCTACAACACCATGGGCCGGAAGCTGAGGGCCGAGAGCCCCGCGGTCGAGATCACCGACGAGACCGGCGCGGTCTATTGGGTCAAGCCCAGCGAGGACTACTACTACGATCTCGGCGGCCGCCTCGTCGCCACGCGTGACGCCAGCGAGGGGGCCGGCGGCGCCAACTACGCCAAGACCGGCAGCAATGCCGCCGGCGCGACCAGCAAGGCGGCCAATACCGGCAATCTCACCACCTACGCGATCCTCGGCTCGACCGGCTACGACGGTTCCCAGAGCCTGATCGCGACCGAGTTCCACGCCGACGGCGGCAAGAAGCAGGTCCTCTACGACCGGCTCGGCGACGCCCGGGTGATCCGCGACGAGCTTTACAACGCCGCTATCTCAACCAACCTCCACCAGGAGGAGCGCACCTACAACAAGCTCGGCCGGCTCATCGAGGTCAAGCACAACCGCACCACCGACATATCCGGCGATTCCACCCGGCTCATCGATACCTACAAGTACGATCAGTTCGGGCAGAGAATACAGCATGGCAACAACCAGGTCATCTCGCCGATCTACGGCGAGCCCGTCTGGGTCAATAGCGGCTATTACGACGGCTACTACGGGTGGATCGACACCTCGCACTGGGAAAACCCGATCGTCGGCTACGATTCCAGTCTGGAGAAGACTACCTACGACGCGCTCGGCCGGGTCACGACCCAGACCGATCTCGCCGGCCAGGCGACCACCACCACCTATACCTGGGACGGCGCGCTCACCACCTCCATCGGCGGCAACGCCGTCAACCTCGGCGGATGGGCCGAAACCACCGGATACTCGGGCACCACCCGGACGAGCACCACCAAGACCGATATCTATACCCGCGAGGTCTATAAGAGCGACCTCGGAAGCGTCGTCACCACCAGCACCTACGACGCCGCGGGCAGGCTCTCCCTCCGAACGATCGGCACGTCGTACGGCTCCATCGGAAACACCGCTTACGGCTGGTACAATACCGGGCTGGCGCAGTCGGTCGTGTCGACCAGTGGGAGCCTGACTACCAGCGACTGGATGCAGAAATCGAGCTATTATTATTACGATGCCATAGGAAATCGCCTCGGTGAGCTTTTGTTCAATGGAGGTAGCTATACGGTAGTCGATTTTTCCGATCCGTATAATTACATGAACACCTATACGGTCGCGTTTGGAGACGTGTGGATCAATCAGAGCGCGACCTATGATGCGCTCGGCCGGCTCCTTACGATCTCCGCCGACTCCTCCAATCCGGGGATCACCTACAAGTACGATGCGGCGGGCAATATCCGGCGCTCGATCGCAACGCGTTATGCGCTCGATGCGGGTGGCAATGCGACCGGCTCGCTGATCACCGATGACTACTGGTTCGGCTACGACAGCATGAACCGCCTGGTGGTCGACAAGGGCGCGCTCTCGGGCACCCATGTCGTACGCGGAGCCGGCGGGCAGGACATCGCCTATGATGCGCTCGGCCAGCGAGCTTCGGTGGCGCGCACCGATTATGCGGCGGGCTACTACGATCCCTATGTCGGCTACAGTCCGGGCTCCTACCATGAGAGCCGCGAGATCTACAACTATGACGGGGCGGGCCGCCTCCTCGAGATCCGCGAGTCCCAAGGTGTCTGGACCAGCGAGACGGGCTATACCGGCACGCCGCCCGCCGCGGCGTCGGGCGCGACCGACGGCACGCAGCTGTCGCTGTTCACGTACGACCTCATGGGTCGCCAGCTCACCCAGAACGACTATGCTGGCGGGACGAGCGCGGTCTACTCGCGCTCGGCGATCTACAACGCGTCGGGGCAGGTGACTTCCGAGACTGTCTCCACTGCGAAATACGATGCGACCTATCGCACGGATACGACCTACACTTACACCAGCTCGACCGGAGAGTATTTCCTGGGGGCGGTGGCGAGCGCCAGCGCGGCAAACTACAAGAATGGCGCCTATCAGACGACCTCGAGCACGACCTACGCCTACGCTTGGCGCGACGGGCCGCTGCAATCCAATATCCAATACAAGCCGAACCCGAGCGCGACGGTGCAGTATACCGGTCTGAATTATGACGTGACGGGCGCATTGATGTCTGCCCAGATCACCGACGGGCGTCCGCGGACGGTGACGTTCCGCACCAATGCCGAAGGCCAGGTGATCCAGCGCTACGAGGCGGCGCAATCGAGCTCGAAGTGGTACGGGGCATATGCGCCGGGCTATGACATGGGCTACGCCGGCAACACGCCGCATGAATACTGGTATCGGTTCGCCGGGGTCGAATGGGGCTATTCCGGCAACAACGGCACGACCAAGGTGGGCGCGGCCGCCTCGATCGCCGACCGGCGAGTGACCCAGGGCAGCGGGGCGTTCCGTAACGGCTCGACCGTGGCGTCGAGCTACGCCGACTTCGCGCAGAGCTACGACCCGCTCAACTCCTACAGCCAGGGATCGGCGGCCGGCAGCTACACGGTGCAGCGCACCGGCGAGAGCCTGCGCAGCATCGCCAGCGCGCTGTGGGGCGACTCGTCGCTGTGGTACAAGCTGGCCGAGGCCAACGGCCTCGCCGCCGAGACCAATCTGGTCGAAGGCCAGCGCCTGACGATCCCGGCCGGGGTCATCCGCAACACCTACAACGCGAATACGTTCCGGCCCTACAACGCCGCCGAAGCCATCGGTGACGTCCAGCCGTCCGTGCCCATCCCCGTAGCACCCAAGAAAAAGGGCTGCGGAATCGGGCAGATCTTCCTTGCGATCATCGCGGTCGCCGTGGCGATCGTTGCGACAGCAGGCATCGCATCTGTCGCGACCGGCGCGTCTTTCAGCAGCTCGCTCACCGCCACATTGACCGGCGGCCTTGCGGGTTTGCCCGGTACAGCCGGAACGCTAACCACGGTCGGGGCCATCGGTGCGGGCGTTGGCGGAGCGGTCGTAGGCTCGGTGGTAAGTCAAGGCATCGGGATTGCGACCGGTATCCAAGACAAGTTTAGTTGGGGCGCGGTGGCGCTTGCCGGGATAGGAGGCCTGGTCGGCGGGGGAGTCACCGCGGTCTTCGGTCAAGCGACATCCACCGGTGGAGCGCTTGTCCGCGGAATGCTCACCAACTCCATCACGCAGGGGATCGGGGTCGCGACGGGATTGCAGGATAAGTTCAGCTGGGCCGGAGTAGCCGCAGCCGGCGTGGGTGCGGGAATCGGATTCCAGGTGGGGCAGGGACTCGCCAAAGGTACCGGGTTCTTCGCCAGTGGGATCGGCAACGAGATCGCCTCCTCCGGTGCTGCGATGCTGGCCAGAGCCGCCACCCGCAGTGCCATCGAAGGCTCGAACTTTGGCGACAATATCCTCGCCGAACTACCCGATGCTATCGGCAGCGTGGTCGGACGGGCGCTCGGTGGGGCAGTGGCAAAGGAAACCGCTGCGGGCCATGCTCCCGGCCTGCCCGGATTTGAAGATATTGGTGAAGGCATCTGGATCAACCGAGCGGCAATCGACAAGGCCGTAGGTAATCCGGCGAACCAAATTGCCGAAACGACTGGCGTAGCCTCTGATAGATTGCTTCAGCTATCTGCTGAAGCCAAACGGCAAAGTATTATTGCGTTGGCTAAGAGCGATCCTCAGATCATGAGAGCCGTTGTGCTTGGGGCAACTGGTTCGACCGCATCAGGAGGCGCAATTTCTCATCTGATAGGCAACGATAATTTCGGCTACTTCGATCTAGACGCGAGCGCTGATCCCAGAAATGGATATGCGGCGGGCAGGTTGGCGGCCAACCTCCTAGCGGAAGGCTCTACGGATCAGGGATTCGTTCAGGCGATTCACCAGCTTCAAGAGCTGGGGGAAAACGTAGCTGCGTGGATGAGTTCGCCCACCACCAACGATATTCAGCTGTCGATTCTTTCCCGTGCGTTAGACAGAAATCGTGGTGATGCCTTGATCGCCACCATAGCGGATGCAGCTGCCAAAGAGATCGATTACAGATGGGATAATGGAGGCAGGCAGGCTGAGGCTGAAGTAAATCGAGGCTTTGGGGGTGCCGCACTATTTGGTCCCCTGTCTGCGGCCAGTGCCATTGTCGCTCCGCTGGTACTCGGAGAAAGCCTGATTGGGCAGGCAGGCGCAGCGTTCCTAGCTGGCGGCAATGGCGGCATCGCATCGCGGTTGATGCTTGATCAGGACATCAGTGCGCGGGGCTATGCTATGGATGGCACCATCAGTGCTCTTACGTTCGGTACAGTCAAAGGTATTGGGTTTGCAGGTTCTAAGCTCATCAGCAGTTGGACGGTAGCCGCAGAGAGCACGCTCCCGGAGGTCACACAGCTTGGCGGGGCGTACAGGAACGTAAAGGGCTTGGCAGGCTATGAGGCGCATCATGTGCCAGCCAATTCCATCAGTCCCCTCGCTACTGAAGAGGGGCCGTCCGTCGCAATGCTCACGGAGGACCATCGGCTTACAGCAAGTTGGGGTAGCTCACGAGAAGCACGCGCCTATCGCCAAGCGCAGGCGGACTTGATCGCGCAAGGGGATTTCAGGGGTGCGCAACAGATGGATATCGTTGATATTCAGACAAGATTTGGTAATAAATACGATAGCGGCATCCAGCAGATGCTGGATTATAGTCGGACCCAAAGGCGCTAACGATGAACTATGAAATCCATCCGCTGAAAGGCGTCGGAGAAATAGAATTTGGCATGTCGCCTGAGGTGGTGCGCGCTCAGGTACATGCGGATTTTCAATCATTCAAACGCTCCGCTCAAGCGGCGCACCCTTGCGATTACTTTCCCTCGCTGAGCGCATTTTTCTATTACGACGCTGCCGGGCTTCTAGAAGCGATCGAGTTTGCCGCTCCTGCAAAGCCATCTGTCGACGGCATTGAACTCATGAGCCTTTCCTTTGAACAAGCGATTGCGAAATTGGCGGCAATGGACAAGCATGTGGAGATCGAGGTCGATGGCGCCATAGCATATCAACTCGGGGTGAGCATCTACGCGCCCTTGGCTAAAGACAAAGGCGATGTGCCCGTGGAAAGCGTTCTGGCCTTTCGGCAAGGATATTATTACTAAAGAAATTACTTGCCGCAGAAAGATCACTTCTGTCCAACGCCGAAGCGCACGTTTGGTATAATCAGCAACTCAAAACTCTGGACACTTCGGGGCCGTTGGCTACCGAAAGGTAACCGAGACCTTCGTCTATGAAACTGTTTCAAAACTCGGCGGAACAGTCTGCTCAAGCCGTTTCCAGGGTGGGAACATCGCGGAAAATTGTGCCGACATATGCCCGACAAAACCAAACCACGACCTTCCGACCGACTGAATCACATTTTTCAACAAACTCTTGGCCGCAGATATGAATCCATAATGGATTTAATTATTCTTCTACGAATCTATTAAATTATTGTGTCATTCGGCTGCTCCAATTAATTTGGAATAAACAGTCGAGGATAAAATGGCATACTTTGCGGACGATCCGGTCCGGTTCTTTGTCGATAATTCGCTCTTCGTGCACCACATGCCGATCGAGCAGCAGCAGGCTCTGCAATTGGAGGCGGTTGGGCAGCGGTTCGGGGCGATGCGGGATGCGATCGTGCCGCTGGCGGTTCTGGCCGATGCGGCGGGGGTGCGGGAGATCGGGCGGCTCGAGGATGTCGCCGCGCTGATGTTCCCGCATCAGCTTTTCAAAAGTTATTCGTATCGCCTGTTCGACGAGCTGGGCTTCCCGGCGCTGACGGAGTGGCTGTCGCGCCTGACGCTGGTCGATCTGGCGGCGGTGAAGGGTCGGCGGTTCGGGGCGATCGGTCGTTGGCTCGACGCGCTCGACGCGGAGACCGGGCTGGCGCTGCTGACGAGTTCGGGCACGACCGAGGCGCTCTCGCTGATCCCGCGCGGCAAGCGGGAGAGCGAGCTGCTGCGGCAACGCTCGCTGGTCGAGTGGCAGAGCCCCGGGGCGCCCGCGCCGGTGCGCGCGATCGACCACCGTGCCTCGATGCTTTGGCTCAGCTATGCGGACGGACGCTCGGGCATGTTGCGCTCGGCGGCCATGCTGCGGGAGAACTACACGACGCCGACCACGCGCTTCCTCCCTCTGCTGCCGATGCGCGCCAGCACCGACTGGCAGCACTACATCGGCCGGGTCATGGCGGCCGAGCGGCTGGGCGTCCCGCCGCCCCGGCTCACCCCCTATATCCAGGCGCGCCAGGAGGAGGCCGTCGCGGCCCAGGCCTCCTACGACGAGCGCATCCGCGCCGTGCTGGAGATCGTCCGCGACGAGTTGCAGGACGCGCCCGTCCACATGGCCGGCGGCCCGCTCCTGCTGCATCAGGTGGCGACGGCGGGGCTGCGGATAGGCATGGCGCCCGGCCTGCCGCCGGGCAGCCGGATCAGCACCGGCGGCGGCACCAAGGGCCTCGCCGCGCCGGACGGCATGATCGGCGCGATCAAGCGGTTCGGCGGCGTGGACACGATCTACGAGGCCTACGGGATGACCGAGATCGGCGACGCCTTCGGCTCCTGCGAGCAGGGGTGTTTCCACATCTGGCCGTGGATCGTGCCGCTGGTGTTCGTCGAGGGTTCCGGCGCGCTGCTGCCCCGGCGCGGTCGGCAAGCGGGCCGCGCGGGCTTCTTCGACCTGACCGCGCAGACCTATTGGGGCGGCGTCGTGACCGCCGACCTGGTGACGGTCTCGTGGGGCCGCTGCCCCTGCGGCCGGACAACGCCGCAGGTCGTGGGTCCGATCGCGCGCGCGGCCTCCGGACCCGGCGCGGCCGGCCCGGCCGGCCCCTCCCGCGCCGCGACGGCGGCGGCGCTCGAAGCGCTCAACCGCGGGTTGGTCTAGGACTGTGCCCGCGACCGGCCGGGTACGAGCCTCGGGCGCGTCCGGTATGATGCTCGGCGAAGCGCGCCGCCGCAACGCGCGGCCGGGGTCGCTGCTCGAGGTGCGCCGGATGCCGCCGCCGGCCTCGGTCATGTGGACGCGCTTCGACCTCGGCCGTCTCGGCTATGTGGCGGAGGAATTCCTTGTCACGGGAGAGGCGCGGGCCTTCGCCGCAGCGCCAGACCCGGACGGGCCGCTGCGCGTCGCCGGATCGGCCGCCTATCGCACCCGGGTCGTGGTGTTCCGGCCGAGCGATCCGCGGCGCTGGTCGGGCACCGCGGTCGTCGAATGGCTGAATTGCCGCAGCGGCGTGGACACTGCGCCGCAGTGGATCAGGCTGCACCGCGAGATGATCCGCCGCGGTGCGATCTGGGTCGGCGTGACCGCCCAGCGCGCGGGGATCGAGGGGGCGGAAGGCATGGCGCCGCCGCGTCACCTCAAGGCGCTTGATCCCCAGCGTTATGCGGCGCTCGACCATCCGGGGGACGCCTGGTCGTTCGACATCTTCTCTCAGGCCGCGGAGGCGGCCGCCGCGGGCCGGCTGGGCTTCGCGCCGCCGGCCTGCCTGCTCGGCACGGGCTCGTCGCAATCGGCGCGGTTCCTGACTACCTATGTCAACCGCGTCGATCTACTGGCCGGGCTGTTCGACGGCTTCCTCCTGTCCGGCCGGCACCGCTCCGCCGCCACGCTGGAGGGGGAATCGATCTGCAGCGGCCGGGCGCCGATCCGGGTGGACGTCCGGGTCCCGGTCTTCGTGCTCCAGCCCGAGACCGATCCGTTCGGGCGGATGCGCTCCGCCGAGGTGCGCCAGCCGGACACCGCGCGCTATCGCTGCTGGGAGGTCGCCGGCGCCGCGCACGGCGACAGCTACATGGCGCGGGCGGGCAATGTCGACGACGGTTCGGGCGACGTCGCGGCACTCGCCGTTGCGCTCGCGGTGCCGCCGGGCGAGTGGCTGCCGCTGAAGGCCCCGATGAACGCCTCGCCCGCCTTCCAATATGTTCACCGCGCGGCGCTGCGCCATCTGGAGGCCTGGGCGAAAGGGGGAGAGCCGCCGCCCTCCGCGCCGTGCCTCGGCGGCGATCCCGCCACGGGCATCGCGCGCGATTCCCATGACGTCGCGCTCGGCGGTGTTCGCACGCCATGGGCCGATTGCCCGGCGCAAGTATACAGCGGCGAAAACGAGGAGGAGGGGGAGTTCGAAGGCCTGTTCGGTCGGACCCTGCCGCTCCCGCGCGCGGTGCTGGCGGCGCTCTATCCTGAGGGTGTGGGCGACTATCTGGCGCGGTTCGAGCAGGCCCTGCGGGCTGCGGTCGCGGCGGGAGCGATCCTTGCGGACGACGTTGCCGAGAACCTGCAACTGGCGGAGCGGATATTCGCGATCGTGGTGTCGCCGGGGGATCGATAAGGCGCGGCGCGGTCGAGGAGCATCGGCGGATAGCGGGACAGCCTTGCCCCAAAAGCCGCATTCCGGATGCAATCCGGTTGCGGACCTCCCCATCCATCGTCGCCCCGGACTTGATCCGGGACCCCGCTGCTTCAGGCGCGACGCCGGAAAGGAAAGCGGGACCCCGGATCAAGTCCGGGGTGACGATGGTGCGGGATGAGGAGGTTGGCGATGGCCTTCCAACCATCGCCAAGCGTCTTATCCTGAAGGCGCGCGGCTATCTGGCGCGATTCGAGCAGGGGATTGCCAGGGTGCGGCGCGGTTGAGCGCTATCGGTGCATAGCGGAACAGGCCTGCCCCGAAATGCCGCCGTTCCGGATGCGATCGGGTTAGCAGACGTTGCCGCCCTTTCGTCGCCCCGGATCAAGTCCGGGGCGACGAAAGGGGTGGGGCTGAGGAGGTTCGTGATGACCTCCGCTTCGGTCATCGGGCATCCTTTGGGGTGGGCACCGCCCACCCCGCGCGTCTCACAGGCCGTCGAGGCCCTTGCTGACCAGGATGTTCACCGCGACGCGGCGGTTCTGGGCCATGCCTTCGGCGGTATCGTTGCTCGCCAGGGGATCGGCCTTGGCCATGCCGGTCGGGGTCAGCATCCGATAGGGCTTCCAGCCGCAGTTTTGCTGGAGATAGTTGATGACGCGGCCGGCGCGCTCTTCGCTGAGATGCTGGTTGAAGTCGTCGCTGCCGCGCGCATCGGTATAGCCGACGACGAGCATCAGGGCGTTCTGCGTCCCTTCGGCCGCGGTTGCCGCGGCGCAGAGCTCGGCCTTGGCCTGTGGGGACAGCACCGACTTGCCGGTATCGAAGTGCACGTTCGTCGTGCTCTTGATATTGTACTGGTCGATGTCGCCCATGCGGCCGCGCAGGGCCTCGGTCGCCGCGGTCTGCTCGTCGAAGCGCTGGGCGGTGCCGCTATGGATCATTGCCGCGGTCTTGAGGTCGTTGTTCCGGAAATTGATCTGGCTGGCGACCAGCCCGTCGCCCGAGTGCAGGGTCTTGACGGTGACGGGCAGGCCGTTGAGCAGCGAGGCCGCGGTCGGCTTGTTGCGGCTGCCGCCGAACAGGCCGCTGCCGGCCTTGATCCGGGTAGCGTCGGTGATGGTGACGGTCGTGCTGGTGCCGTCGGCGGCCGTGACCTGCATCCTGTCGCCGCTGCGCGCGGAGATGATGCCCTGGACCTGGGGCCCTTCGGTCATCTCGGGCGCCTCCTCATGCACGGCCTGGCCGTTCACCGTGATATTGCCCTCGGGCGCGTCCTCCGGCTGGGCATAGGCGGCGCCCGACGCGGGCATGGCGAGCATGGCAAGCAGGAAGAGACTGCCTTGCCCTTTGGAAATGACACTCATGAAGCTGCTCCGTCAAAATAGTCCGGACGGGGCGTGTTCAGTCGGAACTGTCTGGCAGATGAACGCCCGGAGTGGGAGCAATGGTCGTGAGGGCCAGTCGAGCGCGCCGTGCGGCGAACGGCGCGGGTTTGGGGCGCGGCGGATTTGCGGCGGCATGATTTGAGGCGTGTCGCTCGCGGCAGCGGGCAGCATTTTCGGGAAGCGGGGGCGGAGTCGCGGGCGGATAGGAAGACCCGCTCCCGGCCTCGACATGCCAAACCGGGCTTCCCGGATACGGCCCGATCGCGGACCTTCCTGCCCTTCGTCACCCCGGACTTGATCCGGGGTCCCGCTTTCCCTTCCGGCGTTGCGCGCAAAGAGCAGGACCTTGACGATGGTGTGGGGATGAGGAGGTCGGTGACGATGTTTCCTATGCCGGCCTAGAACCGCCGCCACAGGCCGAGGATCACGCCGCGTTCGCGCAGGGCGTTGCGGCCGGCGATCGTGCCGAGCAGGCCGGCTTGCAGCGACCACTTCGGGGTCACGTCATAGACCACGCTGCCGTAGAGGTTGCTGTAGCGATAGCGGGTGAAGGCGCCGCGGCCATCGCCGTCGGATACGACGTTGAACGACTGGAGCAGTAGCAGCACCTTGGGGGCCGGGCGCAGGCCCAGGGTCAGGTCCAGGCGGAATTCGTTGGGCGGGGCGCCGTTGCGGATGCGGTAGCCGGCCTGGGCGTCGACGAAGCTGTCCTTGCCGCCCAGCTTGAAGCTGGTCCCGGCGAGGGCACGCAGGTCGATCTCGGAGCCGGTCGCATCGGCCTGGGGCACGCCGTCGCGGCGCTTTTCCCCGGGGATGCGGACCGAGCCTTGGAGCGAGACGACCGCGCCACCGCCCGCTGCGATGCGGTAGCGCGCGCCCAGTTCGGTATAGCCGAGGCCCGTGGTCCGGCCGCCGTTCTCGACCTGGACGTCGCTGAAGCTCGGGATCGCCATCACGGTCAGGTCGTCGGTGACGCCGTATTCGATCAGGGCATAGGCCTCGCCCTTGTCGTAGTCGTTGATGTCGACCGTGTTCCCGTTCGCGTCGAACCCCTTGGCGCTGTCCGAGACGATGCCGGTGACGATGACCTGGCCGCTGCCCTGGGGCTGCGTCCAGGCGGCGGCGTGGGCCGGCGCGGCAAGGCCGCCGCCGAGCAGCGCGGCGGCGGCGGTAGTGGCGAGGATGGGGGCGAGGTTTCTCATGCGGCGATCCTTCCTGGGCCGGGTCCGATGGCGGGCGCGGGCGATGGGGCCGGGCGGTCGAGCGCGCGGATCAGCTCGGCGGGCATGGTGAGCAGGTCGGTGCCGCGTCCCCAGGCGGCGGCGGTGACGAGGGCGATGTGATCGGATTCGGCGGAATGGCCGTGGGGCAGCCTGAGCGCGTCGACCGCGATTCGGGCATATTCGCCGACCCGCGCCAGCTCCTCGGGGCTGGCGTTGGGCGCGAAGACCACGAACAGGCCGTCGCCGAAGGTGAAGATCCGCCAAGGCAGCGCCGCGGGGACCTCGGCCATCGCCGCCGCGACCTGGCGGATCATCGCCTGGAACGCGGCCTCGCCGGCCTCCTCGCGGTATTGCGCCGCCTGGGCGACCTGGAGCGCGAGCATCCCGTGCGGGGTGTCGCGGTCCGCGGCGCGGCGGACGTGGGCGTTGAACGCCTCCTGGCAGGGCAGGCCGGTGACGCGGTCGAAGTACCTGTCGTCGTCGACCTCGTTCCAGGTCCGCGCCTTGCGCAGCTCGACCTCGCGCGCGCGGCGGCGGTCCAGCTCGCGCTTGAGCCGCATCGCCGAATGGACGCGGGCGAGGAACTCGATCTTCCTCACCGGCTTGGTCAGGTAGTCGTTGGCGCCGGCGATGAAGGCCTGGTTGAGCAGCTCGGTCTCGTCCATGCCGGTGCACATCAGGATCGGCACGTCGCGGTAGCGCCGCGTTGCGCGGATGCGGGCGCAGGCCTCGATCCCGTCGGTCTCGGGCATCATCACGTCGAGCATGATGACGTCGAAGCGCGGCGGCGCGCCTTCCGCGTCGTCGGCGAGGTCGAGCAGCTCGAAGGCCTCGTCGGCATTGGCGGCGAGCGTGATCCGCTCGAAGTTGCCGGCCGAGAGGAGCAGCGAGAGCATGTTCGCCGCGTTGTCGTCGTCGTCGACGACCAGAATGCTCGGGGATTGGCTCATGGCCTCGGGTCTTCCTTGTTGTCCCGGCTCCAGACGCGCCACCCGTCCCGATCGTAGATCAGGTGCAGGCCCGGCGCGCCGGAGGCGTACAGGTCGGGCAGGTTGCGGCTGAGCGCGTCCTCAGTGCGGGAGGGATCGGCGGCGGCCACGGCGACGGCGCGTGTGGCGATCCGCTTGCGCAGCAGCGCCAGGGCGAAGGCGGTGTCGTTGCCCGTCACCAGCCCCTCGGCGCCGCCGCGCGCGGCGACGACCGCGGGGTGGGCGGCGGCGTCGATCAGCACGTCCGACCGGCCCGCGAGGAACCGGCCGAGCGCCTGCTCGGCGATGCTGCGGCGCAGGCCGGTGAACTCGCTGGCGGCGGCCGTCGCCCCCGTCTCCGGCGAGATTCGCCCCTGGGTGAGTAGCGCCGAAAGGCCGCCGGTCAGGCTCAGCGCGAGCAGCAGCGCGACCCGGAGCGGGCGCGAGCGTTGCGGCGGCCAGCGCATCGCCGCCGCGGCGGCGAGCGACACGGCCGGGCAGAGCGCCTCGACCGGCGAGCGGCAGGCGCCGCTTTGCAGGGCGAGCGTCACCGCCAGCAGCAGGGTGCCGAGCAGGGCCGAGGCGACCGCCTGGAGCGGACGGCGGCCGCGCGCGACGACGAACAGCGCGACCAGCGCCGGGGCGCAGGCGACGGCGAACAGCACGGGGATGACCGGCGTCCGCCACGACTGGCCGATCCGGCGCGTGGCGAGGTCGATATCGGAGTGGAGGAAGCCGAAGGCGTCGTGCAGCATCATCCAGTTGACGAAGACGAAGCCGGCCAGGCCGAAGATCACCGGGAACAGCAGCACCAGGTAGATGGAGGGCGCGCTCCGCGCGGGGATGTCCGCGGGCTTGAGCAGCAGCAGGAACGGCAGCGTCGCGCAGGCGAAGGCGCCGCCCAGCGGCCCGGCGAAGAACAGCAGCGCCAGCGCGCCCGAGCAGGTGATGAGGTCGTTCACGCTGCCCCGGCTGCGCAGGGTGAAGGCGCCCATCGCGAAGACCCAGGCGCCGAGCAGCGCGAGCGCGGTCTCCGGCCCGGCGGCGAGCGCGCCGAGGAACAGCGGGTTGCCGACGAGCAGCGCGGCGAGGACCAGCGCCGTGCCGCGGCGATAGCCCGCCTGGAGCAGGCTCGCCAGCCACAGTCCGGCAAGGGCGCCGCCGAGCAGGGCGGAGAACAGCTCGCCCGTGGTGACGCCGATCAGCACCGCGGGCGCGCGCAGGCCGATCATCGGCAGGACCGCCAGCGGCGGATAGGCGGCGATCAGTTCGCCCACGGTCATCTTGCCGTCGGCCCCGAGCAGGACGCGGCCGACCAGGGCGCCCGACGTCGGCTGCCAGCCAGCGAAGGGGCCGGTCTCACGGATCATGCCGAGCGCCGCCACGGCGAACAGCAGGCCGAACAGCACGGCGAGCGCGAGCGGCGAGGTTGCCGCGCCGCGCGGGCGGACGCGCTCGGGAAGGGTGGGCCGTGGGAGGGCGATCCCCGGCAGGGTGGCGGCGACCGCGCTCATGCCGGGGCCTGCTCCGGCCGCAGCGCCTCGGCCACCTCTCCGGCGGTGAACTTCGACAGCCCGTGGTGGGTCTTCTCCCAGTAGAAGGGCTTGGTGACGAGCTGCCACAGGCCCTTCCAGGCGGCGACCGACATTAGCGCCCAGTACCAGATCACCGTCAGGCTGAACGGCACCAGGCTGAGCCAGCGCCGCCGGAACGGAGCCAGCATCATCAGGTAGACGAACATCCCGTTGCCGAGGATCAGGTTGAACAGCGCCATGTAGAGCAGCAGCGGCGGGAAGACGATGTCGAAGCCGCTGGTCTGCGTCACCGCCCAGAAGCCGAAGATGGCCCAGAACAGCGGGTTGAGCAGGCCCGACAGCATGGTCCCGCCGATGAAGAAGATGAAGCCCAGCGTCCCCAGCGGCCCGATCGTCCGCACCAGGTGAATCGGGCGGCGGGTATGGACCAGGAAGGTCTGCATGTAGCCCTTGATCCAGCGCGAGCGCTGGCGGACCCAGTTGGACTGCGAGACGTTGGCTTCCTCGAAGGTCGTCGCGTCGATCACCCCGACGCGGTAGCCCTTCTGGGTCATGCGGATGCCGAGGTCGGCGTCCTCGGTCACGTTGAACGGGTCCCAGGCGCGCAGCTCGCGCAGCACCCCGGTCTTGAAGTGGTTCGAGGTGCCGCCCAGCGGGATCGGTATCCGCAGCCGCTCCAGCCCGGGCAGCATCAGGTCGAACCACAGCGAGTAGTCGAGCGTGAACAGGCGGGTCAGCCAGTTCTCCTCGGCGTTGTAGTAGTTGAGCCGGCACTGGATGCAGGCGGTGTTGTCCGGCGACTGGCGGAAGGCGACGACCACCTTCTTGAGCTGGTCGGGCTCGGGCTGGTCCTCGGCGTCGTAGATCACGAGGTAGTCGCCGCGGGCATAGCGCAGCGCGTAGTTGCAGGCCTTGGGCTTGGTCTGCGGCTGCGAGGCGGGCACCCGGACGATCTCGAAGATGCCTTCCAGGCCCAGGGCCTTGGCCGCCTCGATCGTCTCGTGGTCGCCTTCCTCGAGCACGATCTTGATGTCGAGCTTGGCCTGCGGATAGTCGAGCCGGCGCAGCGCCCCGGCCAGGATCGGCAGAACCTCCGGCTCCTTGAACATCGGCACGAGAATGGTGAAGGTCGGCAGGTCCTCGTCGCGCAGCAGCCTGACCTCGGCGTCGAGCGCCGTGGCGTTGTCCTGCTGGCGGCGAGCGCCGAACCAGACGAGGATTCCCTTGAAGACGAAGTTGCCGAGGTAGAACAGCCCCATGACCGCGTTGAGCGCGATCAGGGTCGCGACCGGAGCCAGGCAGAGCCCCAGGCAGAAGGCCGTGAGCATCGCCCAGGCAACCAGGATCTGCGACCGGGTGAAGACCGTGCGGGCCGACATCTCGGGGTCGAGCTCGGCCAGCTCGTGGACCGCGCGGCGCGAATGGGCGTCGCCGAAGATGCGCTGGAGCGACCAGAGGATGTCGAACTTGGCGGTCAGGACGATGTCGATCTCGCTGCCCCAGCGGCTGCGCGCATAGAGGATCGCCTCCGGGCCGGGGCGCGCCGTGGCGATCACCAGGCGGTTGCCGCGCCGCTTCCACGGCAGGGTCAACTCGCGGGCGTAGCGCTCGACCTCGTCCTCAGAGAGCACCGCCGGGTCGGGCGGATCGGCGCGCAGGTCCACGAAATCGATGCCGAAGCGGTCGGCCAGGGCGCGGTAGTAGTCGATCGGGCGCACCCAGCGGCGCGACATCAGCACGTCGGACAGCGAGCTGTCCCACTGCTCGGCGAGGTCGCTCGCCTCGTCGAGCTGGGGGAGCGAGATCAAGCCGTTCTCGACCAGGTAGTCGCCGGTCCAGATGTCGCTGGGGGAGAGGACGCCCATGGCTCAGGCCGCCGCCGGCCGGGGCGGCGCCATCCGCCGCAGGACGAGGACGAAGCCCAGGCTCGCCGCCAGCCAGACGGCCGCGACCGCCAGCCGCCAGTAGAGGGCGGTGCGTGCCTCGCGCAGGGCATGGGCGGCGTAGGCCACGGTCACGGCGTGATCGCGGCCCGCGGCGAAGGCGATTTCGCGGCCCTGCGTGCCGAACAGGGCGACGTCGCCGTAGTCGAGCTGGAGCGGCCCGGCAGGCAGGGCGTCGGTTCCCGGCCGCACCCAGAGCAGCGCGCGGTCTCCTCGCCGGGCGAGCTGGACCAGTGTGAGGCGGTCGAGCGCCGCGCGGTCGTAGAGCACCCGGCCGTCGCGATCCGCGATTCCGACCGGGCCGGTGTCGAAGCGGACCGGCGCCTGCGCCCCCGCTGGCAGGTCGCGGCTGACGACGATCTCGTACGGCCCCTCGGGCCGTAGCGGCGCGCGCGGAGCGATCGCCGCCAGCGCCATCGCGCCGAGCGGGCGATCGCGCGCCTCGGCCACCTCGAGGGCGACGCCCCGGCGGAAGCGCGTGACATAGTGGGCGAAGCTCTCCGGCCGGGCCGCCGCTGCGTCCAGCGCGTAGTCGATCGGGCCGGTGAGGGCGATGCCGGTCAGGTCGCAGGCCGCCGCCGGACAGGACTGCGCGAGCGCGGTGACGGCGACGGAAACGCGGTTGCGGGTGGAAAGGAGCCGATCCTCGACCGTGGTCTCGATCCGGGTGGTCGTGCCGGGCTCGATCGTCCGCTGTCCGGCGACCACGCCGTTGATGGCGATGGTGACGCGCAGCGGCCCCCTGACGCCCGGCGGCAGGCCGCGCGCGTCGATTCCGGCGCCGATGGCGGAGGGGCGGCTGTCCGGCGGCAGGTCCCGCAGGTCGAGCGTCGCGTGCCAGACCTTCTGGTGGCCCGTGGGCGCGGTCTCGATGAAGGTCGGGGCCAGCCCTTCCGCCAGGGCCGGAGCGTGGAGAATGAGGCAGAGCGCGATCGATGAAAGCCGGGCAGGTTTCATGGGCTGCGGACTGTCCTGAGAAGCGGCCGCTCGGGCGGCGGTCCCCAGCAGGGCTAGGATTTCTTGGGAAATTCTTGGTTAACGACGGGTATCGAGGCGACTACGCGCATTTCGCGGCGCCCAGGATCGCAGGCTTCTAGGGCAGCGCGGCCGCCGTGTCCTCGAAGGCGAGGCGCAGGAGGTCGGTCATCGCTCGATCGGCGCGGCCGGGGTCGGCGGCGGCGATGGCGTCATAGACGGCTTCGTGGTCGGGCTGCGGATCGCGCGGGCGCTTGCTGGCGCGCTGCTTGAAATGCGTCGTCCATTGCACGGCCGCACCGACCGAGCTGGCCAGCGAGGCGAGGGCGAGGTTGCCCGAGGCCGCCAGGATCGCGCGGTGGAACCGCTGGTCCGCCGCCCGGCCCTCGTCCGTGGCGAGGCCGTGGTCGCGCATGGCGGCGAGCGCGGCAGCCATTTCCGACAGTTGTTCCGGGCTGCGCCGCTCGGCCGCGAGGCGCGCGGCGGCGGGCTCCAGCAGGCCGCGCAGCTCGAACAGGTCGCGGATGAAGGCGGGGTCCGGGGTGCCGGTGAACATCCAGGCCAGCACCTCGGGATCGAGCAGGTTCCAGCGCTCGCGCGGGGTGACGTGGGTCCCGGCCTTGGGCCGGCTTTCGAGCAGGCCCTTGGCGACGAGGATGCGGATCGCCTCGCGATAGGGGGTGCGCGACACGCCCAGCGCCAGCGACTGCTCGATCTCGCCGCCTAGCACGTCGCCGGGCCGGTACTCGCCGCTCAGGATCGCGGTGCCGAGCTGGCGGGCGAGCGACTGGTGGATGCGCAGCGCCCGGCCCTGATCGTCGCGCGCCCGTTCCGCCAATCGAATGCTCCTTTCAGTCTTCGAACGCGTCGGTAGGGCAAGTGCGCCCGCGAAGGAAGGCATCGGCCACCAGTCGCAGCGGGGCGAGGTCGACGTCGATGCCCCGCTCGTGGACGAGCGCGGCGAAGCGCCGGTACAGCGCCGGGTATTCGCCGTCGATGTCGCCATCGTCGCCCGCGCCGGCCAGGCTCAGGCTGTTGCCGCCGTGGCCCAGGCAGAGCGTCTCGCCGCCCGCCTCGACCACGATGTCCCAGCTCTGCGGGCCGGTCTGGCGGAAGTCGAACTCGGCGGCGATCGGGACGCCGTCCGCCGTCGCCAGCTCCAGCCGCGCGGCGATCGGCGCCTGCCTGTTCACTGGCGTCTCCAGCGCGGCGGCGATCAGCCGGATCGGCTCGGAAACGATCTCGGTGAGGATTGAGAGGGCGTTGATGCCCGGATCGAACACCCCGAAGCCGCCGGGCTGCCAGATCCATTCCTGGCCCGGATGCCAGTGGCGGACGTCCTCCTTCCAGGTGATCGTCAGCCGGTCGATCCGGCGTTCGGCCAGCCAGCGCTTCGCCGCCGGGACGCAGCGGGCGTAGCGCGAGTGCCAGCTCGCGAACAGGGCCACCCCCTGCCGGCGGGCGAGGGCGATCAGCGCCTCGACTTCGGACAGGCTCGCGCCCGGCGGCTTTTCGAGGAAGACGTGCTTGCCCGCGAGCAGGGCGTCGCGCGCCGCCTCGAACCGTGCCTGCGGCGGCTGGCAGAGCACCACGGCGTCGAGCGCGGGCCCGGTGGCGAGCATCTCCTGGTGGCTGGCGTAGTTGGGCAGGCCGGGGGCATGGTTGTGGCGGCTGGCGACGGCGACCAGCTCCAGCCCGTCGTTCCCGGCGATGGCCGGGACGTGCTGGTCCTGCGCGATCTTGCCGTAGCCGACGATGCCGAGGCGCAGCGGCCCGCTCACAGCGCGCGGACCTGGACCGGCGGCTCGGCGGGAGCGCGGGCGAGCGGATTGCGCAAGGGCAGGGCGAAGGCGTCGGCCATGATCTCGAACAGGTCGCCCTCGCGCGTCTCTACCCCGTCGCTGAACGAGAGCGTGGCCGTGCCGAAGAAGTGGACGTGCAGGTCGCCGGGGCGGCGGAAGGCTTCGTTCTTGAAGTGGTGGTGCTCGAGGTTGGCGACCGTGTGCGACATGTTGGCCTCGCCCGAGAGGAAGGGCTTCTCCCACAGCACGGCGTCGCCGCGCCGAATGCGGCTGACGCCGTGCACGTCGGCGGGCAGTTCGCCGAGCAGCAGCTCGGGGCCGATCGCCGCTTGGCGCAGCTTGGAGCCGGCGAGCCAGAGGTAGTTGACCCGCTCGCTCACATGGTCGGAGAACTCGTTGCCGAGGACGAAGCCGATCCGCGCCGGGCGGCCCTGCGGATCGATCAGGTAGACGCCCGCGATCTCCGGCTCCTCGCCCCCGTCGCCGGCGAAGTGCGGCATGGTCAGCGGCTGGTCGGGGCCGACCAGGATTGCGCCGTCGCCCTTGTAGAACCATTCGGGCGCGACCCCGGCTTCGCCCGGCGCGGGCTTGCCGCCGTCGAGGCCCATCAGGAACATCCGCATGGAATCGGTGAGGTTCTCGCCCGCCGCGGCGGCCTTGTGCATCTTGTCGCGGCCCTCGGCCGAGCCGAGGTGGGTGAGGCCGGTGCCGCTGACCAGCAGGTGCGCCGGATCGGGATGGTCGATCGGGACGAGCAGCGTAACCTCGGCGAGATCGAGCCGTTCCCGGCAGCGCTCCGTCACCAGCTCGGCCAGCGGGGTGCCCGTGGCCAGGGCCTCGGCGGCGAGGGCGAGCGTCGAGGGCGCGTCCTCGACCAGCCAGGCCTGCCCTTGCGCGTCGAGCGCGGCGACCCCGCGCACGCCGTTGCGCTTGAACTGGAGCAGCGAGCGCGTCATGCCTGCCACTCCCCGTCGACCCGGCGCGGCAGCTGCCACGGGTTGGCGGCCTGGAGCGGCGGCGGCAGCAGGGCGTCGGGGATGTCCTGCCAGCAGACCGGCCGCAGGAAGCGCGCCATGGCGAGGGTGCCGACCGAGGTCGAGCGCCCGTCCGAGGTCGCCGGTAACGGCCCGCCGTGGACCATCGCGGGCGTCACCTCGACCCCGGTCGGCCAGCCGTTGGCGAGGACCCGGCCGGCCTTCTGCTGGAGCAGCGGCAGGATCGCGGCGGCCGCGCCTTCGTCGGCGGGATCGAGCTGGAGCGAGGCGGTGAGCTGGCCTTCGAGCCCGGCGACGACCTCGGCCAGCTCGGCCAGGTCGCGGCAGTGCACGATCAGGGAGACGGCGCCGAATACCTCCTCGCCCAGGGCGGGATCAGCCATGAAGGCCTCGGCCGAGACGGAGAAGATCGCGGCGGAGCAGCGGTTGGGCCCGCTGGCCGCCTGGCCCGTGGCGAGGCGGGCGGCACGGGTCTCCAGCGCGGCGAGGCCCCGGCCGCAGGCGGCGTGGATGCCGGGCGTCAGCATGGCCGGCGGCTCGATCCCGGCGAGGGCGTCCGAAGCGGCGGCGGCGAAGCGGTCGAGGTCCGGGCCTTCGACGGCGAGGACCAGGCCGGGGTTGGTGCAGAACTGCCCCGCGCCGAGCGTCAGCGAGCCGACGAAGGCCGCGCCCAGCGCCTCGGCCCGCGCGGCGAGGGCGGCGGGCATGAGGACGACCGGGTTGATGCTGCTCATCTCGGCATAGACCGGGATCGGCTCGGGCCGCCGCGCGGCGATGTCCATCAGGGCGAGGCCGCCGGCGCGCGAGCCGGTGAAGCCCACCGCCTTGATCCGCGGATCGGCGACCAGCGCCGCGCCGAGCGCGTTCGCGCGGCCCGGCAGGTAGGAGAACACGCCCTCGGGCAGGCCGGCTTCGGCCACGGCGCGCTGCACGGCGCGGGCGACCAGCTCGCCGGTGCCGGGATGGGCCGGATGGCCCTTGACCACGACCGGGCAGCCGGCGGCGAAGGCCGCGGCGGTGTCGCCGCCCGCGACCGAGAAGGCCAGCGGGAAGTTCGACGCTCCGAACACCGCGACCGGGCCGAGCGGCAGGTTCATCCGCCGGAGGTCGGCGCGCGGCGGGGCGCGGTCGGGCAGGGCGGGGTCGATCGTCGCGTCGAGCCAGCGCCCCTCGCGCAGCTCGGCGGCGAACATGCGGAGCTGGTTGCCTGTCCGCATCCGCTCCCCTTCGAGGCGGACGCGGGGCAGGCCGGTCTCGGACATGGCGGTCTCGACTAGGACGTCGCCGATCGCCAGGATCGCCTCGGCCGCCGCTTCGATGAAGGCGCCGCGCGCGCGGGGCTCCAGCCCGCCGAACCTGTCGGCCGCCGCGGCGGCGAGCGCGCAGGCCCGCGCGACATCCTCCGCCGTTGCCTCGGCGAAACCTTGCGGGAGCGTCTCGCCCGTCGCGGGATCGACCGCGTGGAAGGCGGCCTCGCGCCGGATGGCCTGGGAGCCGATGAGAACCGAACCGTCGATCATTCGCTGCTAACCTGTCAGATGAGGGTGAGATGGGTGGAGGCGGGCGCCAGCCCCTCGGCCCGGGCCGAGATGCGGACGCCGCCCTTCGCGCTCCGGCCGCGCAGGATCGCGAGGGCGCGGCCGTGGAAGGTCTCGGCCTCCGGCTGCTGGAACGAGCCGACCGCGAAGGGGTTGGCGCTGCCGAAGCCGGCGAGGTCGGCGGGGCCGTCGATAGTCATCGTCACCTTGCGCTTCTCGTCGGGCAGGGGACGGCCCTGGGCGTCGACGATCTCGACATGGACGTAGCCCAGCGACTGCCGGTCGCCGGGCAGGCTCGTCCGCTCGGCGGTGAGGCGCAGCTTCGCCGGGGCGCCGACGGTCTCCAGGCGCTTGCGGGCGATGACCTGGCCGCCCTGGTAGGCCACGGCTTCGAGCACGCCGGGGGCATAGGGCACCTTTATCTCGGCGCGCAGCTTGTCGGCGGCGGCCAGCGCCTGCTCGCCGACCTTGGCGCCGTTGAGCAGCAGCTCGATGCGGTCGCCGGGGGTGTAGAGGCGCACGGCCAGCGCCTTGCCCTCGCTGCCCGCCCAGTTCCAGCTCTGGAGCTCGTCGGACCAGCCCCATTGCGAGATGAACTCGCGCTTGCCCTCGGGCACCGGGCGCTGGACCGCCATTTCGAGCCGGCTCAGGCCCCAGACCACGTCGCGATAGCGCGACGGGGCCTTCTGGTTGCCGATCAGGTCGACGTCGCCGCACCAGGCGTTGACCCAGGGCCAGCTCGGCAGGTTGTAGGCGACGCCGCCGACCGAGATGTTGGTCGCCGCGCCGACCCCGGCCTCGCCGATATAGTCCATCGCCGTCCACAGGAACTCGCCGAGGAAGCCGGGCATGTTTTCCGTCAGCCGGGCATAGTCCCAGGCCTCCTTGGGGAACGTCTCGGAAGCATAGACAACCCGCTCGGGATGCGTCGCCCCCTCGGGCTCGATGTCCTCCAGGCGGTAGTTGTAGCCCGGCACGTCGAGGAAGATTGCCGAGGCATTGTCGACCTTGCCGGCGAAGCCCGGCCGCGCGGTCTCCGCCCCGGCGGTCATCGGCGCGCCGAGCAGGCCGTTGAGGCCGGCGGTGACGGGGCGGGTCGGGTCGATCCGCTTGATCGCGTTGGCGAGCTTCCATTCCCATTCCACGCCCTCGTCGGTGGCGCGCTGGGGAATCTCGTTGCCGATGCTCCACAGGATCACGCTCGGGCTGTTGCGCGCGGCGAGGACCATGGTCTCGACCACCTCCCGCCAGTGGTCGCGGAAGTGGACGGAGAAGTCCTCGGGCTCCTTGGCCGAGAACCAGGCGTCGAAGGCCTCGTCGATCAGCAGCATGCCGAGCCTGTCGCAGGCCTCGCGCAGCGAGCGCGAGGCGATGTTGTGCGCGCTGCGGATCGCGTTGAAGCCGCGCGCCTTGAGCAGGCGCAGGCGGCGCTCGTCGGCGTCGCGGAAGGCGCAGGCGCCGAGCAGGCCGTTGTCGTGGTGCAGGCAGCCGCCGCGCAGCACGATGCGCGCGCCGTTGATCGCCATGCCGCTCCGCGCGTCGAAGGTGACGATGCGGATGCCGTAGGGCTGGGCGATGCGGTCGACCACCGCCGCGCCGCGCCGCAGCTCGGTCTCGAGGGTGTAGAGCTGCGGATCGTCGGGCGACCACAAGCGCGGCGCGCGCACTGAGAGCGTTTGCCTGACCTCGCCCGCGGCGGGCGTGGCGGCCTCGGCGGCGACCTTGCCGCTCGCGTCGCGCAGGCGGGTCACGAGCTGGAGTGCGGGGTCGGCCTGCTCGATCCGGGTGGCGACGTCCATGCTCGCCGTGCCGCCTTCCAGCCGCCGGGTCCAGGCGCCGACGCCCCAGCGGGCGAGCCGGGCCCCGGGGGGCATGACGTCGATCCGCACCTCGCGATAGATGCCCGAGCCCGCGTACCAGCGGCTGTTCTTGCCGAGGTTGCGCACGCGCACCGCGAGCACGTTGTCCTCGCCGCGGCGCAGGTGGGGCGTCAGGTCGCAGGCGAAGGGCTGGTAGCCGTTGACGCAGCCGCCTACGCGCTGCCCGTTCAGCCAGACCTCGCTGTCGAGATAGATTCCGTCGAACAGGATTTCGACCCGCGCCCCGGCGGGCAGGCCATCGATGCGGAAACGCTTGCGATACCAGCCTTCGCCGCCGACGGTGAAGCCGGTGGCGGTGCCGCCCTTGGACTCCTTGGTGAAGGGGCCGGTGGTGCCGCCCGGAACGTCCTCGATGCTCCAGTCGTGCGGCAGGTCGACGCCGCGCCAGGCGCCGTCGTCGAAGCCGGGCTGCTCGGCGCCGGGGCTCTCGCCGCGGAAGAAGCGCCAGCCGAGGTTGAACGGCTGGTCGCGCCGGGCCGCGAGCGGGCCTTCCGCGCTCTGGCTCGATGCGGCCTTAGGGGCGGCCAGGGCTTCGCTTGCCAGCGGCAGGAGCGAGGCGCCGGCGGCCAGGGTCAGCGCCTCGCGGCGGTCGAGGGTGAAGGCGGCGCCGGTCATTTCACGTCTCCCAGGGCCTTGAGCTGGGCGTCGACGCGGTCGAGCTGCTCGGCCGTGCTGAAGCCGAACTGGACCAGCGAGCGCAGCGAGAAGTTGCCGAGGTGGGGTTTCAGCATCGGCACGCTCAGCCGCGCCTCGATGTTCGGCACCTCCTTGACGACGATCGCCCAGGCGGCGGGAATCTTCATCAGCTCGGCGATCGGCGTGTTGCTGGTGCTGATCGTATAGGCGACCCGCACCGGCTGCACGAAGCGGGCGGCGGGGGGATAAAGCGGAGCGTCCATCGTCGTCGTCTTTCCGGTCAGTGATTGTCGCGAGGCAGGCCGCGGGTCTGGGCGATGCGCTGGAACTGCTCGGCGCCTTCGAGGATCGCGCCGCTCTCCATCTGGCCGACGAGCGAGCGCTGGATCGCTTGCCACGGGGTCTGCGAGGCGGGATAGGCATAGCCCCCCGCCGCCTCCAGCGCGGCGCGGCGCGCGGCCAGCTCGGCCTCGGGCACGAGCACGTCGGCGGTGCCGAGCCCGAGGTCGATCCGCACCCGGTCGCCGGTCCGCAGCAGGGCGAGGCCGCCGCCCGCCGCCGCCTCGGGCGAGGCGTTGAGGATCGAGGGGCTGCCCGAGGTGCCCGACTGCCGCCCGTCGCCGATGCACGGCAGGTTGGCGACGCCCTCGCGCAGCAGGTAGGCCGGCGCGCGCATGTTCACGACCTCGGCCGCGCCGGGATAGCCGATCGGTCCGACCCCGCGCATGACCAGCAGGGTATTGGCGTCGATGCCGAGCGCCGGATCGTCGATCCGCGCGTGGTAGTCCTCCGGCCCGTCGAAGACCACGACCGGCCCTTCGAAGGCCTCGGGATCGGCGGGATTCGACAGGTAGCGGGCCCGGAACTCGGGCGAGATCACGCTGGTCTTCATGATCGCGCTGTCGAACAGGTTGCCCGAGAGGACGACGAAGCCGGCATCGGCGACCAGCGGCCGGGCGAAGGGACGGATGACCTTCTCGTCCTCGATTATCGCGTCGCGGCAGTTGTCGCCGAGGGTGCAGCCGTTGACGGTCGGGGCCTGCTCGTGGATCAGCCCGGCCCCGATCAGCTCGCTGACCACGGCGGGCACGCCGCCCGCGCGGTAGTAGTCCTCGCCGAGGTATTCGCCGGCCGGCTGGAGATTGACCAGCAGCGGCACCTTGTGGCCGTGCTCCTGCCAGTCGCGCAGCGGCAGGTCGACGCCGACGTGGCGGGCGAGGGCGGCGAGGTGGATCGGCGCATTGGTCGATCCGCCGATCGCCGAGTTGACGACGATGGCGTTGCGGAAGGCCTCGCGGGTCAGGATGTCGGACGGCTTGAGGTCCTCGGCGACCATCTCGACCACGCGCTTGCCGGTGCGATAGGCGTTCTCCTGCCGGTCGCGGTAGGGGGCGGGGATCGCCGCCGAGCCGGGCAGCGACATGCCCAGCGCCTCGGTCAGGCTGTTCATCGTCGTCGCCGTGCCCATGGTGTTGCAGTAGCCGGTGGACGGCGCGGAGGACGCGACGAGCTTGATGAAGCCGTCGGCGTCGATCTCGCCCTTGCTCAGCAGCTCGCGCGCCTTCCAGACGATCGTGCCCGAGCCGGTCCGCTCGCCCTTGTGCCAGCCGTTGAGCATCGGGCCGACCGAGAGGGCGATGGCCGGGATGTTCACCGTCGCTGCCGCCATCAGGCAGGCCGGCGTGGTCTTGTCGCAGCCGATGGTCAGGACCACCCCGTCGAGCGGATAGCCGTAGAGCACCTCGACCAGGCCGAGATAGGCGAGGTTGCGGTCGAGGCCGGCGGTCGGACGCTTGCCGGTTTCCTGGATCGGGTGGACCGGGAACTCGATGGCGATTCCGCCCGCCTCGCGGATGCCCTCGCGGACCCGCTCGGCCAGGACCAGGTGGTGCCGGTTGCAGGGCGAAAGGTCGCTGCCGGTCTGGGCGATGCCGATGATCGGGCGGCCCGAGCGCAGCTCCTCGAACGACAGGCCGAAGTTCAGGTAGCGCTCCAGGTAGAGCGCGGTCATGTCGACGTTTGCGGGGTTGTCGAACCAGGCGGCTGAGCGCAGCTTGCGGGGCGTGAGCGGAGTTGACGGCATGGGATGCCGGATATACTCATACAAGAACAAGATCAACCCGACGAGAGGATGCCCGATGCCCGCAGCCCCACCCACGGCCCGTCCCGGTGCCGCCGCCGGCCAGCCCAGCGCGGGTTCCGGCGGCTACGGCAAGTCGCTGGCCCTGCTGGCCACCCTGTTCTTCATGTGGGGCTTCATCACGGTCATCAACAATACGCTGCTGCCGCACCTCAGGAGCGTGTTCGAGCTGAACTACACCCAGACCGCCCTGATCGAGAGCGTGTGGTTCATCGCCTATGGCGTCGCCTCGGTGCCGTCCGCCTTCCTGATCGAGCGGGTCGGCTACAAGAAGGCGATCGTCATCGGCCTGTCGATCATGGCGGTCGGCGCGCTGGGCATGGTCCCGGCGGCGCGGATACCGTCCTATGAGGTGACGCTGGTCGCCCTGTTCGTGGTCGCCTGCGGCATCGCCCTGCTCCAGGTCGCGGCCAATCCCTACGTCGCGGTGATCGGCCCGCCGGAGACCTCGGAGAGCCGCCTGACCCTGGTCCAGGCGTTCAACTCGATGGGCACCTTCTTCGCGCCTTACTTCGGCGGCTACCTGATCCTCAGCCGGACGGTCTCGGGCACGACGCTGGAGGGCACGGCGGTCAGTCTGGAGCAGCGCATGGCCGATGCCCAGGCGACGCAGCTTCCCTACGTGCTGGTCGCGGTCGTGCTGGTGGTGATCGCCTTCGTGATCGCCCGCGCCAAGCTCCCGACCCTGGGCGAGGAGACCCGCCGCGCCGCCGCCGCGGAGCGCAAGCACCTCTCGCTGTGGAAGCACCGCAACCTGGTGTTCGGGGTCGTCGCGATCTTCATCTACCTGATCGCCGAGATCGGCGTCGCCAACCTGTTCATCAACTTCGTCTCGCAGCCCGAGATCGGCAACATGACCCACGCCCAGGCGGCGAACTACCTCGTGCTCTTCTGGGGCGGGATGATGGTCGGCCGCTTCGCCGGGGCCTTCATCATGCGCAAGGTTCCCGCCGACAGGACCCTGGCCGTCTTCGCCCTTTTCGCCATGGTCGTGATGATCGCCGCCGCGACCCTCCACGGCCCGCTGGGGATGTGGGCGCTGATCCTGGTCGGGCTCGGCCACTCGATCATGTTCCCGACGATCTTCGCGCTCGGCATCAAGGGCCTCGGCCCGCTGACCGAGGAGGGCTCGGGCCTGCTGATCATGGCGATCGCGGGCGGCGCGCTGGTCGTCGTGCAGGGCTGGCTGGCCGATACCGTGGGCCTCCAGAACTCGTTCTGGCTGACCGTCGCCTGCGAGGTCTACATCATCTTCTACGCGCTGTGGGGCAGCAAGCCCACCGCCGCCCTGCCTTCGGAGAACCTGGCATGAAGCATATCCTCAAGACCCTGCTCGGCGCGGCCTGCCTGCTCGCCGCCGCCGGCCCGGCCGTGGCCCATGCCGCCAGCGCCGCCGCCGCTCCGCTGGTCGACTGCCCGCTGCGCGACGCGCCCTATTCCACGGCCTCGCCGCTGATCGACATCCTGCTCAACCCGCGGGCCAAGGCGGTGGCGGACAAGGCGCTGCCCGGCGTCGGCACCCGCCTGCCGGCCCAATTCATGGGCACGACCCCGCCGAGCTTCGCCGCGATCCTCAGCCTCAAGGAGGCCGCCGGCTTCCTCCGCATGCAGCAGCCGGACCTCGCCGCGCTCGACCGCGAGCTGGCCGCGATTCCCGTGACGCGGGCCGACAAGGTGGCCCGCTGCGCGCGCTACGACGTGGTGCCGCCCCGCTTCACCCTGCCGCAGGGCCGCCCGCGCGTGCTGCTGTTCGAGAAGATCAACGGCTTCCGCGATGGCCCCTCGGTCGATGCCGCCCACGCCGCCTTCGTCGCCATGGCGAAGCGCAAGGGCTGGGCCCTGGTGACGACCGACAAGGGCAGCGCCTTCACCCCCGCGATCCTGCGCCGGTTCGACGCGGTGATCTGGAACAACATCAGCGGCGACGTCCTCACCCTCAGCCAGCGCCGCGCCTTCCAGGCCTGGATGGAGAACGGCGGCGGCTTCGTCGGCGTCCACGGCACGGCGGGCGATCCGGTCTATTTCTGGGACTGGTACGTCGACGAGCTGCTCGGCGCGCGGTTCCTCGCCCACCCGATGAACCCGCAGTTCCAGACCGCGCGGATCAAGCTGGACGACGCCGCCCATCCCGTCTCCCGCGGCCTGCCCGCCGAGTGGGAGGCCAACGACGAGTGGTACTCGTTCAAGAACAACCCCCGCGCCACGGGCTCGCGGATCATCGCCACGCTGGACGAGAGCACCTACAAGCCCGAGGGCATGGCCGGGATGAGCCTGCGCATGGGCGACCACCCGATCGCCTGGAGCCGCTGCATCGGCAGCGGCGCACACAAGGGCCGGATGTTCTACTCGGCTATCGGCCATCGGCCCGAGCGCTATGGCGACGCGGTCTATGTCCAGATGCTGGAGCAGGCGGTCGCCTGGGCGGCGAGCGGCGAAGCCTGCCGGCCTTGAGCCCGCGTCCCGAGCCGGATCTCGTCTGGGACCTGGGCGCCATGCTGGGCGAAGGCCCGGTGTGGTGCGCGGGGGAGGCGGCGCTGCGCTTCGTCGACATCAAGCGCGGCCGGCTCCACCGCTTCGATCCCGCCAGCGGCGCGCGGGAGACCCGCGAGGTCGGCGGCCAGCCCAGCTTCATCCTGCCCGCGGCGGGCGGCGGCTTCGTGGTCGGCTCGGATGGCGGGCTGTTCCACGGCGACGGGCAGGCGCTCGGCCGGCCTCTCGCCACGCTGGCCATGCCGCCGCATAACCGCACCAACGACGCCACGGTCGATGATGCCGGGCGGCTGTGGTTCGGGACGATGGACGATGCCGAGGAGCAGCCGACCGGCGCCCTGCATTGCCTCGACCGGGGCGAGGTCCGCGCCAGCGGCTGGCGGGCGGTCGTGACCAACGGCCCGGCGCTCGGCTGTGACGGCCGCACGCTCTACCATGTCGATTCCGGCCGGCGGACGATCTGGCGCATCGCGCTGGAGGACGGCGCGCTCGCCGCCGAGGGCGAGGTCTTCGTCCGGCTGACCGAGGACGAGGGCTATCCCGACGGTGTGGTGGTCGACAGCGAGGACTGCCTGTGGGTTGCCCTGTGGGACGGCTGGGCCGTGCGCCGCTATGCCCCCGACGGAACCCTGCTGCTCCAGGTCGCCATGCCCTGCGCCCGGCCGACCAAGCTCGCCTTCGGCGGGCCGGACCTGCGCACCGCCTATGTCACCTCGGCCCGGGTCGGGCTGGACGAGGCCGCGCTGGCGCGCCAGCCGGCGGCCGGCGGCCTGTTCGCCTTCACCGCGCCCGCGCCGGGCCGCGTCCTGCCCGCCGTGCGGCTGGCCTAGGCCCATGCGGGTCTTCGGCGACTGGGGCACGACCCGCCTGCGCCTGTGGCGCGTGGAGGGGACCGGCGCGCCGCTGGACCGGCTGACCGGGCCGGGCATCGGGCAACTGCGCGCGACCCCGGACGAGGCGCTGCGCGAAGCTCTCGCGCCCTGGCTCGCGGCAGGCCGGCTGGAGCGGATCACGCTCTGCGGCATGGCCGGCGCGCGCAACGGCCTGCGCGAGGCGCCCTATGCCGATTGCCCCGCCGCCGCGCGCCAGTGGCGCCGCGCGGCCCTCGCGGCGGAATGGCACGGCGCCGCGCTGCGCCTCGGCGCCGGCCTCGCCTGCCGCGACGCGCAAGGGCGGCCGGACGTGATGCGCGGCGAGGAAGCGCAGATCTACGGCGCCCTGCGCCTCCGCCCCGAGCTGGGCGCGGGAGCGCGGACCTTTGTCCTCCCCGGCACCCACAGCAAATGGGCCACGGTGCGCGACGGGGCGATTACCGGCTTCCGCACCTTCCTGACGGGGGAACTCTACGCCCTGCTGCAAGGCTCGAGCCTGCTCGCCGCCCGCGCGGAGGGCGGCGACGCCGGGGGGGGCTTCGCCGCCGGCCTTGAACGCGCCGGGCAGGGCGGCCCGGTCGGCGCGCTGTTCGAAGCCCGCTCGCGCCAGCTCCGCGACGGCTGCGGCGACGCCTGGGCGCGCGAGTTCCTCTCCGGCCTGCTGATCGGCAGCGAGCTGGCCGAGGCCCGGCAGGCCGGGTTGCCAGGGCTGGACATCACGCTGATCGGCGATGCGGCGCTAACCGCTCGCTATGCCCGCGCTATCGACGCCCCGGCCGCGCCGCTGCGGCTCGACGGCGACGCTTGCGTCCTGGCCGGACTGGGAGAACTCGATGCCGACGATTGACCGCCTCCTTGCCGAGGGCGCCCCGCCGCTGGTCGCCATCCTGCGCGGCCTGGTCCCCGGCGAAGCGGTGGAAATCGCCGCGGCCCTGGTCGAGGCCGGGGTCCGCATGATCGAGGTCCCACTGAACTCGCCCGATCCTTTCGAGAGCATCGCCGCGATCCAGGCCGAGTTCGGTAACATTGCCGCGATCGGCGCCGGCACCGTGCTCGACATCCCCTCCGTCGAGCGCCTCGCCGCCCTCGGCGCGCGCCTGATGGTCACGCCCAACACTGCCCCCGACGTGATCGCGCGCGGCGTCGCGCTGGGCCTGGAGGTGATGCCGGGCTTCATGACCCCGAGCGAAGCCTTCGCCGCGATCGGCGCGGGGGCCCGCCGGCTGAAGCTGTTCCCCGCCGGCTCGCTCGGCCCGCAGCACCTCAAGGCCATCGGCGAGGTCCTGCCGCGCGAGGTCGGCATCTGGGCGGTCGGCGGCGTCTCCACGGCCAACCTGGCCGACTGGTTCGCAGCCGGCGCACAAGGCGTCGCCGTCGGCGGAAGCCTGTTCCGCCCCGGCGACGCGCCGGCCGAGGTGGCGCGCAAGGCCGGGGACATGATCTCCGCCCTGAACGCCCGCTGAGCGCGTCTCACGGCACGGACACTTGCCTGTCGCGGTCAGGTCATCCCGCGTGGGTGATGTCGGTCCGGTGCATTTCGTCGATGCACAGGCTGAGGGCCATTTCGGCGTAGATGGCGGCGATCTGGGCGTCGGTGCGGTCGAGCGCCGTCAGCGCGCATTTGAGGTGGGTTATGGCCGTGCGGATGTCGCCGAGGCCGGCCGTCTCCGGGGTGGTCAGCGGACCGCTTCCTCGACTTTCGCCCATGGCGTCGTTCCCTGTCCCTGCTTCGCGCGTGCTTTCCGGCAAGGCGGCGTTCCGTCCGCCGGCGATGCCGCATCATCGCACGAAGCGGGCGGGAGGAGATGTGAACAATTGTAAAATCATGCAAATGCGCGCTCGGGAATCGGCGGAAACTTGCTAAGGGGCGCTGTCGAGGCAGCGCACAAGTGCATGGGGCGGCTTGCCGGGAGTCATTATCTGATGACGCGCATCGCGCTTTTGGACGACGATGTCGCCGTGTTGGAAACGGTCGAACGGCTGATCGGGGACGCGGGGTTCGACAGCGTCAGCTTCACCAGCGGCCGCGACCTGACGCGATCCCTGCACCGGGAGCACTTCGACCTGTTCGTGCTCGACTGGCAGGTGCCCGACCTGTCCGGGCTCCAGGTGCTCGAATGGATCCGCAACGGCATCGGCAGCCGGGTTCCCGTGCTGCTGCTGACCAATCGCGCCGCCGACGAGGACATCGTGGCGGGCCTGCGGGCGGGGGCCGACGATTTCGTGACCAAGCCGTTCCGGCCCGCCGTGCTCCTCGCCCGGGTCGAGGCCCTGCTGCGGCGCTCGGTCGGCGTGCCGGGCAAGCGCAACGAGTGCTTCGGGCGCTACGTCTTCCAGAGCGCCGGCCGTACCGTGACGATCGGCGACGAGGAGATCGTCCTCACCCAGAAGGAATTCAACCTGAGCCTGCTGATCTTCCGGAACCTGAACTGCGCCCTGTCGCGCGCCTATGTTCTGGAGACGGTCTGGGGGATCGATCCCGAGGTCTCGACGCGCACGCTCGACAGCCACGTCTCGCGCATCCGGGCGAAGCTCCGGCTCGAGCCGGCGAACGGGTTCAGGCTCACCACGATCTACGGCTATGGCTATCGGCTGGAGGAGGGGGCGGAATGACGGGAAGGCGGCTCTCGACCCTGGCCATGGCCGGGCTCCTGGCCTTGCTCGCCGCCGGGCCGGCGCGGGCCCGCGAGGCCGATCCCGAGACCGTGCTCTACCGCATTCGGCCCGGCGACACCCTCTACTCGCTGGGCGCGGCCTTCGTCGCCGGGCAGCGGACGGCGCGCGAGGTCGCCCGGCTCAACCGGATTCGCGATCTCGACCTGATCTACGCGCAGACCCGGTTGCGCATCCCCCGGCGCGCGCTGCGCGACGCGGAGACCCCGGCCAGGGTCGAGGCCTTCAGCGGGCAGGTCTCGGTGAGCGGCCCTGGCGGGGCCCACGCGGCGGTCCGGGGCGAGACCCTGGGCGAGGGGGCGGCCATCGCCACCGGCCGCAATTCGTTCGTGACCCTGCGCCTGTCCGACCAGAGCACCGTCGCCATCCCCTCGCAGAGCGCGGTCCGGATCCTGCGCCTGCGGCGCGTCCTGCTGACCGGGGCGGTCGAGCGGGAGTTCCGGCTGGAGAACGGCAGGGCCCGGGCCACGGTCACGCCGATGCCGGACGCGGGCAGCACGTTCCGGGTCACGACGCCGGTCAGCCATGCGGCGGTGCGGGGCACGGTGTTCCGCTCGGCCTATGACGAGACGACCGGCATCGCCCTGACCGAGGTCGACGAAGGCAAGGTCGCGGTGCAGCCCGCGAGCGCGCCGGCGAGCGGCGAGCGCCTGGTCGTCACGCGGCACGGGATCGCGCTCGGGGCGGGGCTCGGGACCGAGGTCTCGGCCTTGCTCGATGCGCCCGCGCTCGTCGACGCGGGGCGGCCGCAGACCGGGGAGCGGCTGGAATTCGCGCTCGCCCCGCTGCCGGGCGCAAGAAAGTATCGGATCGAGATCGCGCGCGATGCCGGGCTGCTCGATTCCATCGCCGAGGACGAGTCCGGCCAGCCGGCCTTCGCGCTGCCCTCGCTGCCGGCGGGAACCTACTTCGCGCGGGTGGCGGGCGTCGACGCCCGGGGGCTGGAGGGCGCCTCGCGGACCTATGCCTTCGAGCGCCGCCGCAACGGCATCATCGGGACCCTGCTGCGCAGCGGACGGGGGCGCTATCAGTTCAAGTGGAGCGCGGAGGCGGACGGCGAGCCGATCTTCCGCTTCCAGTTGCGGCGCAGCGGGGACACCGTGCCGCTGGTGGACGAGCCGGGCCTGAAGGACACGAGCATCGCCCTGACCAGGCTGCCGCCGGGCTCCTACTCCTGGCGGGTCATGTCGACCATTCCCGGGGCCGGACAGGTCATCGAGACCTGGATGCCCGAGCAAAGCTTCGAGGTCGCCCGCCGCCGATGAATCCGAGCCGCTTCTATCAGCGCCTGGCCCTGGAATGGTGGCTGGTCCTGACCGCGGCAGCGGCGGTGCTGTCCCTCATCGTGGCGTTCCAGTCGACCAGCCGGCTGGATTTCATGCTCTACGACACCGTCCAGAACCGCCTGCCCGGCGTCACGGACCCGTCGGTGCTGATCGTCGCGGTCGACAACCGGAGCGTCGCCGAGGAGGGCGAATGGCCCTGGCCGCGGGATCGCCTGGCCGCGCTGATCGAGGCGATCGGCAAGGGACGGCCCAGGGCGGTCGGCGTCGATATCCTGCTCGTCGGGGCGCGGGAGGTGGGCGGCGACGCGGCACTGGCCCGCGCGCTGGGCGGCGCGGCGACCTATCTTCCCGTGCAGTTCGACGTGCCGGGGCCGGACGGCGCGCAATTCGGGCTGACGCCGCCGCTGGACCTGCTGAAGGATCGCGCGAGCGCGCTGGGCCACGTCAATATCGCGCCCGACCGCGACGGCCTGATCCGGCGCGCCTACCTGTCCTATTCCGACGGGCGACGGCACTGGCCGTCGCTGGCCGCGCTGCTGGCCGGGATCGCCCGCCAATCGGACAGCCAGCCATCGGACAGCCAGCCATCGGGCAAGGAGTCGCCGGGCGGGGAGCCGCCGGCCAGGGAGCCGCCCGGCGCGCAGCTCGTCGGGCGCGATCCCGTGCTGATCGCCTTCGCGGGACCGGCGGGGTCGTTCCCCACCGTTTCCGCCGCCAGCGTCCTGCGGGGCGAGTTGCCCGCCGAGTTCCTTCGCGACCGCCGCGTCCTCGTCGGCGTCACGGCCAGCGGCATCGGCGACGTCTATGCGACCCCGACCGGGGTCGACGGCAGCCTCATGCCCGGCGTCGAGATCCAGGCGAACCTGGTCAGCACCCTGCTGTCCCATCGCGCGGTCGTGCCGGCGGGCGCGCTGGCGACGCTGTTCCTGTCGCTGCTGCCGATCGTCGCGGCGATGGTCGGGCTGCGCTTCCTGGCGCCCCGGTGGACCCTGCTGCTGATCGTCGGCCTGGCCGCCGCGGTCCTGGCGGCGTCGATCGCGGCGCTGCATTTCGCCTCGTTCTGGGTCCCCCCGGCGAGCGCCCTGGCGGTGATCGTCCTGCTCTATCCGGCCTGGACCTGGCGCAAGCTGAGCCTCGCCAGCCGCTACCTCTCGCAGGAACTGGAACGGTCCGACCGCGACGGCGGCCTGTTCGAGGGCGGCCAGCGGACGGAGCCGCCCGCCGACGTGCTCGACCGGCAGATCCACTTGCTGAGCCGGGCGGTGGAGCGCGAACGGGACCTCGGCAAGTTCCTGCGCGACCGCTTCTCGCAAATGCCCGACTGCGTGATCGTCACGGACCTCCAGGGCTTGGTCCTGTTCGCCAACGACAAGGCCGTGCGGCTGTTCCGCGAACTCAACGGGCCCGGCGACCTGGTCTATGCGGACGACCTCCTCACCTATCTCCATTCGCTGCGGCCGACCGGGCGCGCGCCGATCCGCTTCGCGGCGGCCATCCAGGTCAAGGGCATCCCCTGGAACTGCGGCGCCGAGACCGTCGCGGGGCAGTCGTTCGACGTCCGGTTCCAGCCCCAGCGCAACAGTGCCCAGGAACTGGTCGGCTACGTCGTCAGGATCGTCGACAACACCGACGTCGTCACCACCCAGCGCCAGCGCAACGACGCCCTGGAGCTGCTGTCCCACGACATGCGCGCGCCGCAGTCCTCGATCATCTCGCTGATCGACCGCCTGGGCATGGCGGCCCTCCCGGCGGACGCTGCCGAGCGGATTCGCGGCTATGCGGGGCGCACGCTGAAGCTGGCGGACGATTTCGTCCATCTCGCCCGGGCGCAGACGGTCGAGGTCAAGGTCGAGCCGGTCGACCTCGCGGCGCTGCTGACCGAGGCCGCGCAAGCGCTGTGGCCCCAGGCTTCGGCCAAGCGGATCACCTTCGCCTACGACTTCGCGGAGCCGGAGCTGTGGGTGTCGGGCGACGCCTCGCTTCTGGCGCGGATGTTCGGCAACCTGATCGACAACGCGGTCAAGTTCAGCCCGGCCGCGGCGGTCGTCACGGTCTCCTGCCGGGCCTTCACGGTGGACGGCCGCCGATGGGCCGGCGCGACGGTGACAAACGAGGGGCCGGGGATTCCCGCCGAGCGCATGGCCGCGCTCTACCGGCGCTTCCAGAGCACCGCCCCGGCGGGCACGCACGGCGTGGGCCTGGGGCTGGCCTTCGTCCATACCGTGGCGGTCAGGCACCGGGGCACCGTGACGTGCCGGTCCTCCGAGGAGGGGCCGACGGCCTTCACGGTGGAGATGCCGGCCGATGTCGGCTCCGTCAGCCCGGTTCCGCCACCGATCGCTTGATGACGTCGCACAGCTTCCGCACGATCGCGTCCGGGGTCCGGCCGCGGCGGCGCACCTTGGCGACGACCTCGGCCCGGCGCAGCACCTTGCCCGAGGCGACCTCCGAAATGGCCACCGTGGCGACCTCGACGGTCCGGCCCGAGCGGAGCTTGCGCCGCGGTGCGGGCGCGGCGTCCTTCGCCGCCAGCTCGACGGCCGTCTTGCGCGGGCGCAAGGCGCGGCTGAATTGCACGAGATAGTCGGCCGGAGCGGCCTGGCGCAGCCCCGCCTCGCTCAGGCACTGCGCGACGATCTCGACGCCCTGGGTGCCCTCGTCGGCGGTCAGGAGGATTGTGGCGCCCTCCAGCCCCCGGGGACGGGCCTGGGCCGCGCCGGCCACGGTCACGCCGGCAGCGAGGCCGCCACACAGGGCCGCGTGAACGAGGTATCGCAGCATTCGCGCAGGATAACCGCATGACCGGTCGAGGAAAACCGGTCCGAGGTTCCGGATATGCGTGATCGGCGGGGCGATCACGGCAACCTCCCGGGAACCCGCTTGGCGGAATGTTAACCAGCCGGGCCCTAGGGCGAGGCTGAAACCGCGGATTGGGGGCAGCAGTCTTGGACGACATTGCCGGCAGGCATGATCTTGGGCGCTGCGTCCTCGCGGCGGGCGGGCGCCGCGCATGACGGTGCAGGCCCTGGCCGCCCACGTCGCCGCCACTTTCCCCGCCCGGTCGGACAATCCGGAATTGCTCAAGGAGCAGGCCGCCTCGCTGTCGCGGATGATCCCGCTGCTCTACCTGGTGCTCCTGGTCAACATGTGGGGCCTCGCCGGGACGTTTGTCGGCACGGCGCCGACCTCGCTGACCATCCTCGTGCCGCTGGCCCTGACCGCGAGCTGCGGCCTGCGCCTGATGCAGTGGTGGCGCCGCCGGGAGAGCCCGTTCGACTTCGCCCGGGTGCATAAGGAGCTGCGGCAGACCACCTGGCTGACCGGCGCGCTGGTCGTGGTGTTCTTCACCTGGGCCTTCGCCCTTTTTCCCTACGGCAGCCCCTACGAGCGGGCGCACGTCGCCTTCTTCCTCGCCGTCTCGGCGCTGATCTCGATGCTGTGCCTGACCAACCTGCGCGCGGCGGTGCTGACCGTCGCCATCATCAACGCGGTGGTCATCACCGGCTATTTCGCGGCCAGCGGCATCCTTTCGCTGATCCTCGTGGCGGGCACCTTCCTGCCGGTGATCGTCGCGACGACGCTGATCATCCTGATCCAGAACCGCGATTTCGCGCGCATGGTCGACGCGCGGACCGAGGCGCGGCGCAAGCACGACGAGCAGAGCCGCCTGCTGCGGATGATCGACGACATGCCGGTCGCGGTGATGACCCTCGCCCCCGACACGCTGCGGATCAACTACGCCAACGAGACCTCCAAGCAACTGGTCGGACAGATCGAGCACCTGTTGCCGATCCGCGCCGACGAGCTGCTCGGCACGCCGATCGACGTCTTCCGCAAGCATCCGCAGTACCAGCGGCGCATCCTCGCCGATCCGGCGAACCTGCCGCACAGCGCCCGGATCAGGCTCGGCCCCGAGGTGCTCGACCTCAAGGTCTCGGCGATCACCGCCCGCGACGGCGCCTACCTCGGCCCGATGCTGACCTGGGCGCTCGTCACCCGGGAGGTCGAGGCGGAGAACCGCATCCGCAACCTCGCCCACTTCGACACCCTGACCGGCCTGCCCAACCGCACGACCTTCTACGAGGCGGTCGACCGCCGCCTCGCCGGGCCGGGCAACCGGATGGGCCTGCTCTACGTCGACCTCGACGGCTTCAAGCAGGTCAACGACACGCGCGGCCACGGCGTCGGCGACGTGCTGCTCAACGCCGTCGCCGAGCGGCTCAAGGCGATCTGCGGGACGCCCGCGGTCTCGGTCGGCCGGCTCGGCGGGGACGAGTTCGCCGTGCTCCTGCCGCACGACGACGCGGGAATGGCCGAGGACCTCGCCGGGCGGATCGTCGAGGCGCTGAGCGCGCCCTACGAGCTGGCCTACGGCAATATCCAGATCGGCGCCTCGATCGGCATCGCGCTCGCCCCCGAGCACGGCGACACCGGCGAGACCCTGCTGACCCGCGCCGACATCGCGCTCTACGCGGCGAAGGACGCGGGCAAGGGCCAGGCGCGGATGTTCGAGCCCGGCATGGAGAGCCGCGTACAGGAGCGGGTCAGCCTGGAGACCAAGCTGCGCGCCGCGCTGCGCGACCGCGACGGGTTGTTCGTGTTCTACCAGCCGATCGTCGAGATCGAGACCGGCACGGTCGTGGCCCGCGAGGCGCTGGTGCGCTGGCACCATCCCGAGAGCGGCTGGATCTCGCCCGGCGAGTTCGTGCCCGTCGCCGAGCAGAGCGGCCTGATCGACCAGCTCGGCGACTTCGTCCTGGAAGCGGCCTGCCGCGAGGCGGCGGGCTGGGGGGACGGCGTGCGCGTCGCCGTCAACATCTCGGCCAGCCAGCTCGGCAAGGGCGTGCTGCCGGAGCGGGTGCTGGCCGCGCTGGTCGCGACCGGCCTCTCGCCGAACCGGCTGGAGATCGAGGTCACGGAGACCGCCCTGCTCGACGACGAGCACGACGTGCTCGGCGACCTGCGCCGCATCCGCGGCCTGGGCGTGCGCGTGGCGCTCGACGATTTCGGGACGGGCTTCTCCTCGCTCGCCCACCTGCGCGCCTTCCCCTTCGACAAGATCAAGATCGACGGCTCGTTCGTCCGCGACGCGGTCGACCGGCCCGACTGCGCCGCCGTGGTCCGGGCGATCGCCGACCTCGGCAAGCGGCTCGGCGTGACCACCGTGGCCGAGGCGGTCGAGACCCGGGAACAGCTCGACTGCGTCCGCGCCGAGGGCTGCACCGAGGTCCAGGGCCACCTGATCGGCCATCCCCTGCCGAGCGCGGCGGACTCCCGCCGGATCGCGCGCCTGGCGCGCGACGGAAAATCGGTAAGGCCAATTTTCGCTTGATCGCCGCCGTCGCGGGTGCGACACCGGGCCTTGCGCCGCTCTCCGCTCGGGTCTGCCAGGAATGGCAGGCCCTTTTCGCTGGGATGCGGCGCCAGCCTTTGACCCGGATCGCGCGACAGGAGGATCGTCCATGGCCCAGCAACGCTATCGCAAGGGACTGCCGCGCGGCGCGCGGTGGGCGGCGCTGCTCCTTGCGGGCGCGGCCCTGCCGGCCTGCGCCCAAGCCCAAGCTCAGCCCCAGACCCCGCCTTCGGCCAACGCCTGGATGGCCCCGGGCGTCGTGGCCGAGCAGCAGGCCGCCGCGGACGATGCCGCGCGCGAGGCGGTGGCGCATCGCCGCGCGCGGATGCTGCTCGGCGCGATGACGCTGGAGCAGAAGATGCAGCAGCTCACCGGCAGCAGGCCGGAGATCCTGCCCGAGCTGCCCGACTGCTACGGCGCCCGCCACGTCAGCGGGATCGCCGCGCTCGGCATCCCGACCTTCCGGATCAGCAACGGCCCGGTCGGCGTCGGCCAGAACGATTGCGTCTCGCCCAGCGTCATCGACAAGAACGCCTCTGGCATCTTCGGCGCGAGCATGGCGGCGGCCTATACCCACCCGACCTCGGCCAAGGCGACCGCGCTGCCCTCGGCGATCGGCGTCGCCGCCTCGTTCGATCCGGCGGTGGCCGCGACCTACGGCGAGGTGATCGCGACGGAGCTGAACGACCTCGCGCTCCACGTCTTCGAGGCGCCGGGCCTGAACCTCGCCCGCCTGCCGATCCTCGGCCGCAACTTCGAATACTTCGGCGAGGACCCCTACCTGACCGGGGTGATGGGCACGGCGGAGATCAAGGCCGTCCAGGCCCGGGGCATCATCGCCATGCCCAAGCACTACATCGCCAACGAGCAGGAGACCAACCGCCAGACGATCCAGGAGACGATCGACCGGCAGGTCCTGCGCGAGCTGTACCTGCTGCCCTTCGAGATGGCGGTGAAGGACGGCAAGGTCGCCGCGGTGATGTGCGCCTACAACTACGTCAACGGCGTGTCCTCCTGCGAGAACAGGGAGATGCTGACCGACGTGCTGCGCCGCGACTGGGGCTTCACCGGCTATGTCCAGACCGATTTCTTCGCGATGAAGAGCACGGTCGCCCCGCTGAAGGCGGGGATGGACCACGAGATGCCGCAGCCGATCCAGTGGTCGCCCACCCGGCTCCAGACCGCGCTCGGCAAGGGCGAGATCGCCGTGGCCGAGATCGACCAGGCGCTGGAGCGGCGCTACACCCAGATGTTCAAGGCCGGGATCTTCGACCGCCCGCTGGTCCAGACGCCGATGGACGTCGCCGGCAACGGCCGCAAGGCGCACGACGTCGGCGTCCGCGCGGCCGTGCTGCTCCAGAACAACGGCGCCCTGCCGCTGCGCCCCGGGCTCCGCTCGGTCGTGGTGATCGGCAAGGCGAGCCAGGTCTATGCCCGGCAGGCCGTGGCCGGCGGCGCGCTGACCGGCAAGCCGATGGGCTCGGGCGGGGGCAGCTCGGACGTGGTGCCGCACTATTCGGTGACGCCGGTCGAGGGCATCCGCAACGCGCTGAAGGCTGAGGGCAACGCGGGCGCCACGGTCAAGCTGATCCTCGTCGACGATGCCAACAAGACCGCGACGATCGACGGCGCGGAAGCCGGCTTCGCCGACGCCCTGGCCGAGGCGGGGAAGGCCGATGCCGTGGTGATGATGGCCGGAACGATTTCCGAGGAAGGCGCTGACCGGGCGACCTTCACCGGGCCGGACGGCAAGGTGCTCGCCGGAAGCGCGGCGGAAGGCCATGGCCTCGATTGGTACGCGGACCGCTCGGACGTGATCGCCGTGGCCAATCTCGAAAAGAACGCCCGCGCCGCCCTGGCCAGGAACAGCCATACCCTGGCGATGATCGAGGCGGTGCTCGCCGCGCGCTCCACGACCGGCCGACCCATGGCCCGCAAGGCGGTGCTGGTGCTCAAGGACAATGCCGGCGTGGCGATGGCCCCGGCGCTGGTCGGCCCGCGCGGGCCGGCGATCCTCGAAGCCTGGTTTCCCGGGCAGGAGGACGGCAACATCGTCGCCGACCTGCTGCTCGGCCGGCGCAGCCCCTCGGGCAAGCTGCCGGTGACCTTCCCCTATGCCGGCAAGGGCTTCCTCGACGGCGTGACGCCCACGCAGTTCCCCGGCACGCCCGGCGCCGACGGCAAGAGCCAGACGGTCGAATATGCCGAGAAGCTGGCGATCGGCTACCGCTGGTACGACGCGAACCTGAGCGGCAAGTGCGCCGCCGTGCGCGGCCGCAACCCCTGCGTGGCCTTCCCCTTCGGCCACGGCCTGTCCTACACGACCTTCGCCCTCGGCAAGCCGGTCCTGGCCCACGATGCCGCGACCGGCCGCTACGCCGCGAGGGTGCGGGTGACGAACACCGGCAAGGTCGCCGGGGCCGAGGTGGTCCAGGCCTATGTCGCGCTGCCGCCCGGCGCCAGCGCCGTCGGCGCGCCCCAGCCGCCGCGCCGCCTGGTCGGCTTCCAGCGCGTCGAGCTGGCGCCCGGCGCGTCGCAGACGGTCACGGTGACGATCGATCCCGCCGCCAGCAACCACCCCTTCGGCGTGTGGAGCGAGGCGGAGCAGAAATGGGTGAGCCCCGCCGGGGACTATACCCTCTGGCTGGGAACCTCCTCGGCCCTCAGCGATCTGGCGGTCGCGGGCAGGTTTGCGCGCTAAACACCTGCGATCCCTTCCCCTGGTGGGGAAAGGGGAAAAAGAGCTTAACATATAGAACCATATCGGTTATACACCCTCGCCATCGGATCGGCGGATAGCAACGCCGCTCCGAAACGCGGCGGGTGCGGGTAGGCGAGAGGCCATCGCTTCCTTGTCCTCCCGCTGCGGCCGGCGATCAGCGGACCCGCAAGGTC
>CALLNA010000283.1 GCA_938005655.1 uncultured Novosphingobium sp. | reverse complement strand
TCCGACGTTGCGCAGGAAGAAGCGGGGCCCCGGATCAAGTCCGGGGCGACGAGGTGGGATGGCATCCCCTTCCTGCCCGAAATCCGAAACGACGCCCTACGCCCGGGCGAGATAGAGCACGTCGCGCGGCTGGGCGAGCAGGTGCTGCCCCGAATCGACGTAGAGCGTCTCTCCGCTGGCGAGCCAGCCCTGGCTGAGGAACAGGCAGGCCCGGGCGATCTCGTCCGCGCCGGTCTTGCGGCGGAGCAGGTTCATCCGGTGGGAGACCTCGGTCTCCTCCTCGGCCTGGTCGTGGCTGGCGAGGATCGCCCCGGGGGCGAGGCCGTAGATCCGGTCGCGCGGGTCGGCCTGGGCCATGGCCAGCATCGGCACCGTCGCGGCGAGCGCGTGCTTGCTCATCGTGTAGGAGAAGAAGTCGGGGTTGGGATTGGCCAGCTTCTGGTCCGTGACCTGGATCACCCGCCGGCCGCCCCGGGCGCGGGCGTGGCGGAGGAAGGCCTGGGCGATCCGCGTGGCGGCGCCCGCGTTGACCTGCATCGCCTCGGCGAAGATCGCCTGGTCGATCATCGCCGCATCGTCGAAGCGGAAGACGCTGGCGCTGTTGACCAGCACCCGCCAGTCGTCGAGCCGCCCGGCCAGCGCCTCGACCAGCGCGGGGCCGCTCTCGGGGTCGCTGAAGTCGGCCTGCCAGGTTTCGGCCGAGGGCAGGGCGGCGGCCAGGGCCTCGGCCTCCTCGTGCGAGTGGGAATGGTGAATGACGACGTGCCAGCCCGCCCGGGCGAAGGCGCGGGCGATCTCGGCGCCGATGCGCCGGGCGCCGCCGGTGATGAGGACTGCGGGCGTCATGATCCTAGCGAAGCACAGCGCGAACCGGCGGGAAACCAATAAAATCGCCCCGGCCGCGCGAGGCGGCCGGGGCGGGATGGATCGGCGAGGCGATCAGCGGCAGCGGACGTTGCCGCGGTCGATCTCGCGGCCGAGCAGGCCGCCGCCGGCCACGCCGAGGATCGTCCCGAGCGTCCGGTCGCCGCGGCCGGCCACCGAGTTGCCTAGGATGCCGCCCAGCGCGGCGCCGACGACCAGGCCGGTCGTGCCGTCGTTGCGGCGGCAATAGTAGCGCCCGTCGCGCTGCCAGATGCGGTCGTTGCGACCCATTCGGCGCTCGGCGTAGTAGCGGCGCTGGTCGCGGTCCCAGTAACGGCCGCCGTAGCGGTCGCCGCGATAGCGGTCGTAGCGGTATTGGTGGGCCGTCTCGGAACTCCAGGCATGGCCCGCGGCGTCCGCGTGCAGGTTGGTCGCGGCGGCGGCCGGCAGCGCGGGGAGCGCCGCAGCGGCGAGCGTCAGGGCGAGCATGGTCTTGCGCATGGTTTTTCCTTTCTTGGCAAATCCGTGGTCCGAACGATTGCTAGATGCAATCTGATCCACAACGTCAGCTGAACATGCCGCGAAAGCGCGGTTTAGCGGTGATCCGCCCTCTGCCTGCGCTCAGCCGAGCGCGGCTTCCTTCTCGGCGTAGAGCCGGTCCAGCTCGGCGCGGCTGCGCTTCTCGGCAGCGGTCTTGAGCTGGCCGCAGGCGGCGAGGATGTCGCGGCCGCGCGGGGTGCGGACCGGGGCGCTGATCCCGGCCTCGAAGACGATCTCGGCGAAGCGCCTGATCCGCTCCGGCGTCGAGCATTCGTAGGGCGCGCCGGGCCAGGGGTTGAACGGGATCAGGTTGACCTTGGCCGGCAGCTTGTAGTGCTTGATCAGGCGAACCAGCTCGCGGGCGTCGGCGTCGCTGTCGTTCCTGTCCTTGAGCATCACGTATTCGAAGGTGATCCGCCGCGCGTTGGAGGCGCCGGGATAGTCGGCGCAGGCCTGGAGCAGCTCCTCGATCCCGTACTTCTTGTTGATCGGCACGATCTCGTCGCGCACGTCCTTGGTCACGGCGTGGAGCGAGACCGCGAGGTTGACCCCGATCTCCTCGCCGCAGCGCTCCATCATCGGCACGACGCCGGAGGTCGAGAGCGTGATGCGGCGCTTCGACAGGGCGAGGCCGTCGCCGTCCATGATCAGCTTCAGCGCGTCGCGGACGTTGTCGAAATTGTAGAGCGGCTCGCCCATGCCCATCATCACGATATTGGTGAGCAGGCGGCCGTCCGAGGTGTAGCTTCCGCTGTCCTCGTCGGTATCGAGGCCCGCCATCGATCCCTTGGGCCATTCGCCGAGCGAATCCCGCGCCAGCATGACCTGGCCGACGACCTCGCCCGCGGTCAGGTTGCGGACCAGGCGCATGGTCCCGGTATGGCAGAACCGGCAGTTCAGCGTGCAGCCGACCTGGCTGGAGACGCAGAGCGTGCCGCGGTCCGCGTCGGGGATGAAGACCATCTCGAAATCGTGGCCGTCGGCGGTGCGCAGCAGCCACTTGCGGGTGCCGTCGGTCGAGACCTGGGCCTCGACCACGTCGGGCCGGCCGATGACGAAGCGCTCCGCCAGCCACGGGCGCATGGTCTTGGCGATGTCGGTCATCGCTTCGAAGTCGGTGACGCCGCGGTGGTAGAGCCAGTGGAACACCTGCTTGGCGCGGAGCCGGGCGGCCTTGGCGTCGAGCCCGGCCTCGGCGAACAGCTCGGCGATGCGCGGGCGCGGCAGGCCGATCAGGTCGACGCGGCCGTCGGCGCGCGGCGTCACGTCACGCGGGACGGGGACCGGGTCGACGTGGCCCGGGATCGGCATGAGGTTCGTGTCGGACATGGGAGCAGGGAACATAGGGGATCCGGGGCCTGTAGGAAAGATGGGGGTCGAGGGGCGCGGCCTGAAAGGAAGGGGAAGGCGAAGCATTGCTGCTTGCGCCGGCCACGAGTCGCCGCGATTGATGATGTGAATATAACCCATATGGTTTATTTGTCAAGCCATTTCTCGCTGCTTCCGTCCAGCGAGAGCTATGGCGAAGGGACCTGCCGGGCCGCCCGGCTCCTCAGCGCAGCCGGGCGCAGCCAATGGTCGCGGCGTCCATCGCGGTCGCGGCGCCGGCCAGCCGCCAGGTGTTGCTGAAGTTCCGTCCCGCGGTGTCGCGGGCGCTGACGGTCATCTCGCCGGCCGAGCGCATGGCGGCGACGATGGCGGCGTCCATCCGCTTGTCCGCCGCCCAGGCGTCGCTGCCGCCGCCGACCAGGGCGAAGCGCTGGCCGCTGAGCGAGAGCGAGATGCCGCTGCCCGGCGCCATCCGCCGCGAGAGGCGCAGGTGGACCTGCCCGCGCGTGCCCTGGCGCGGCCAGGTGCCGACGTCGGCATAGGGCTGGAACTCGCGTTGCAGGGTGCTCGGCTCGGCCATGGCGATGGCGTAGCAGCGCGGCGTGGCCGGATCGCGGAAGGCGCCCCAGCCGGAGAAGACGCCGAGGCTGTCGCGGGCCTGGGCCGGAACCGGGACCGTGAGGAGCGCGGCGGCGGCCAGGCCGAGGATGTTCCGCCACCGGGGCGAGGGCAGGCGGGGCAGGAGGGGAAGCGGGCGATCCATCGTTCGCGCTCATCGCAGAAACCGGGCCTGTAGGAAACCGGATCTCGCCTTGCGGGAATCAGGGATAGGCGATCTCCATCACCTCCCACTCCTTCTCGCCGGAGGGGAGGTTCACGCGCCTCACGTCGCCGACCGCCGCGCCGCGCAGCGCGCGGGCGAGCGGCGCGCTCCAGCCGATGCGGGCGGCGCCGGCGTCCTGCTCGTCGTCGCCGACCAGGGTCACGGTGCGGTGGTTGTCGTCCTCGTCCGCGATGGTCACGGTCGCGCCGAACCAGACCCGGCCGCGGTCCTGCTGGACCGCCGGATCGACGGGACGCAGCGCCTTCATCCGCCGGGCGAGGAAGGCCAGCTCGCGGTCGATCTCGCGCATCCGCTTGCGGCCGTAGAGGTAGTCGCCGTTCTCGCTGCGGTCGCCGTTGCCGGCGGCCCAGGAGACGATCTCGACGATCGCCGGGCGCTCGGTGCCGAGCAGGTGATCGTAGCGCGCCCGCAGCGCGGCGAGCCCGGCGGGGGTGATCGGGGGACCGTTCGGTTTCATGGCGACCGCCTAGCGCAATTCCCGCGCGCGGCTAGCCCGGCCGGTTCTTGCCGATGAACCGGCTCAGCGGGTTCGGCCCGCGATAGCTCGCCCGGTCGGGGTTCATCGCCTCGTAGACCACGGCGTTCTCCAGCACGCGCTGGACGTAGTTGCGGGTCTCGGTGATCGGGATCTTCTCCAGCCAGTCGATCCAGTCGACTCCGCCGGTGCGCGGGTCGCCATTGGCGGCGAGCCACTTGTTCACGTTGCCGCCACCCGCGTTGTAGGCGGCCACGGCCAGCGGATAGGAGCCGTAGATGTTCATCAGCCGCGCGAAATAGGCGTCGCCGAGGCGGATGTTGAAGGCCGGATCGTTGATCAGCTTCCCCAGCTCGTAGGACAGGCCGAGCTTGCCCGCCTGCTCGCGCGCGGTGGCGGGCATGAGCTGCATCAGGCCGCGCGCGCCGGCATGGCTGATCGCGTTCTGGGCGAACTGGCTCTCCTGGCGGGTGATCGCGTGGACCATGGTCCAGTTGCTGCCCGGCGGGGTCGGCACGAGGGGGAAGCCGACGTCCTGGAAGTTGTTGAGCCCGTCGGTATGGGCGGCCTGGGCCATGATGACGCCGAGGTCGCGGCGGCCCACGGTGCGGGCTAGGTCCTCGACCAGGAGGTAATCCTCCTCGGTCATCGCCTGGTCGCTGATCTCGCGGAAGAAGCGCACCGTGGTCTGCCAGTCGCCGCCGCGGGCGACCTCGCGCACTGCCTGGGTCAGCGGCTTGGCGTAGAACGCGGCGCGGGCGCCGGCCGAGGGCGTTCCGGTCGGGCTGTTGCGGAAGCTCGGCACCGGACGGCCGAGCCGTTCGAGCGCGAGCTGGCCGTAGAACTGGTCGGGATAGGCCGCGGCCATCTCGAAATAGCGGTTCGCTTCCCCCGGATTGCCGCCTTGCGCCAGGGCCCGCCCGGCCCAGTAGAAGCCCTTGGAGCGGGTCTGCGGCGTCCGCGCCGCCGCGCCGTAGCGGTAGAACAGCGGCGCGGCGCGGCTGGCGTCGCCCAGGCTCCACAGCGCCTTGGTCCCGCCGAGCCACATCAGCGAAGTGTAGTCGTCGCGGACCATGAACGAGAGGCGGCTGATGTCCTCGCCCGGCGAGAAGCCGTCGTCGATCGACGAGGCGATGCGGACGGCCGGATCGGCGCCCGCCGTGCGGGCGACGTCGAGCAGGGTGCGGGTCCACTTGCGCCGGTCGAGCGGGCGGCGGTCGAACTGCGGGCGCGTCGCCAGGAGCTGGACCGCGGCATAGAGCTGGCCGGTCTTCCGCTGCTGCTGGACGCGGTTGTAGACGTAGCCCGCATCGCGCACGGCGTCGGGGGAGACGGACAGCCCCTGGCTCGCCGGATCGAGGCCCTGGACCAGGGCGAGGCGGGCCATGAACAGCGGCCGCGCCGAGGAGGAGGTGTAGGAGATGGCGCGCGTGGCCTGGCTGGTCGCGCCGTCCCACAGCAGGGCGTCGACCCGCGCGTCGTAGTCGTCGGTGCGGAAGTTCGCGCCGTACTGGGCGAGGATCGCCGCCTCGGCCGCGTCGGACATCTGCCCGCCGCGCCAGGCGTCGCGGGCGACGGCGGCGGCCTCGGGCCGGCGCATGGCGGAAAGGGCGAGGGCATATTGCGCCCGCGCCGGATTGCTGACCGGCGGAAAGCGGTCGAAGAAGGCGACGACGCGCGACGGCTCGGCGTAGGAGTTCTCCAGCGCCTTTTCCGCATTGACCCGCATCTTCGCCTCCTCGGGGAAGCCGGGATAGGTCAGCATGAAGCCGGCATAGTCGCCGAACGAGAAGTTCGCGCTGGCGTTGAGCTGCCGCCAGCGGTCGATCGCCTGGGCCATGCCGGGCGACTGGGCGGCGGCGTTCCGGATGCGGGCGCGATCCCACTCGCTGCCGTCCTGCCCCCCGACCTGACAGCGCGCGGGGACGGAAATGGAGGCCAGCATGACAAGGGTGAGCGAAGCAAGGACGCGATGCATGCTGGACATTTTCGGAAAAGGCTCCTTATCAGGCGCTGAACGAAAGCACCCCCCGTTGGGCGCGGCTCGCGAATGGAGCCGGCGGCCCGCTTCATGGGGCAAAAGCAAGGGTAAAGTCCATGTTCTCCGGCTCGATTCCGGCCCTGGTGACTCCGTTTCGCGACGGAGCGTTCGACGAGCCCGCCTTCCGCAAGCTGGTCGACTGGCAGATCGAGAGCGGCTCCTCGGCGCTGGTGCCCTGCGGCACCACGGGGGAGAATTCGACGCTCTCCAACGCCGAGCACCACCGGGTGATCGAGGTCTGCGTCGAGCAGGCGGCGGGTCGGGTCCCGGTGATCGCCGGCTGCGGCAGCAACGACACGATGAACGCGCTGCTGCACATGAACTTCTCCAAGAAGTGCGGCGCCCAGGCCGCGCTGCTCGTCGCGCCCTATTACAACCGGCCGAGCCAGGAGGGGCTGCTGGCCCACTTCGGCTATCTCGCCGAGCACAGCGACCTGCCGATCGTGCTCTACAACGTGCCGGGCCGCACCGTGACCGACCTCAAGCCCGAGACGGTCTGCGAGCTGGCCCGCCGCCATCCCGGCCGCTTCGTCGGGATCAAGGACGCGAGCGGGGACCTGTCGCGCGTGACCGACCATCGGATGGGCATCGCGGGGCCTTTCGCCCAGCTCTCGGGCGACGACGAGCTGGCCCTGCCGTTCAACGCGGCGGGCGGGGTCGGCTGCATCTCGGTGACGGCGAACGTCGCCCCGAAGCTCTGCGCCGAGTTCCAGGCCGCCTGCGCCGCAGGCGACCTCGCCAGGGCGCGCGAGCTCAACGACCGGCTCTATCCGCTGCACTACGCCATGTTCGAGGATGCCTCGCCGGGGCCGTGCAAGTACGTCGACTGGTTCAGCGAGGAGCTGCGCCTGCCGCTGGTCAAGTGCAACCAGGCCGCGCGCGAGGCGGTCGACGCGGCGTTGGTCCACGCCGGGTTGGTCTGACCCGGGGCTTGCCGCGCGGCCCGCGCGGTTCGACACTCGCCCGCGAATCGGAACGTGGGAGAGTGCGATGCCCGAAGAAATGAGCGAACGCGCGCGCCGCGCCATCGCCTATGGCGACAGGATGGCGGCGATCGTCAACCGGACCAGCGGCGAGACCTGGGACGAGGCCCTGCTGCCGCTGATCGACGCCAGCCGCTTCGTCCGCCGCGGCAATGAGCGCACCGAGATGGACTGGCCCGCCTACTGCGCCATGCTCGAGCAATGGGCCGGGCACAGCGGCAAGTACGAAAAGACCCTCCACCGGGTGAGCGAGGCGGGCAACCTCGTCTATCTCGACCTCGACGAACGGGCGACCCACCAGGACGGCTCGGTCGGTTCGCTGCGCTCGATCTCGATCTACGAGTTCGACGACGCCGACCGGATCGTCGCGGTCGACGTCATCATGGGGTTCCACCAGCCGTCATAGGCCCGGGCTAAACGGCCTGGCCGATCAGCGCCCGCGCCTCGGCGATGTGGTCGATGTGCTGCTGGGCTTCGGTGTAGCCGAGCTTCATCGTCCGCACCGCGAAATGGGTGCCGCCGGCGTCCTCCCAGCGGCGGGCGAGGGCGGCGGCCTGCTGCGGAGTGGTCCCGTCCGGGGCCTGGTAATCGGCGCCGAAGCCCTCCACCGCGCGGCCTTCCTCGGCGAGCAGCTCCCGGACGCGGGCCCAGGCGGCGGTGACGCGGTCGAGGTCGCCGCCGAAGATGAAGCCGTCGGCCAGCCGGGCGGCGCGGCGATA
>CALLNA010000282.1 GCA_938005655.1 uncultured Novosphingobium sp. | reverse complement strand
CCCGACTTTTCGCTCTGCCCGGCCCGATACGCGCGCTATGGGCGGAACCACCCTTCGCCGCTTCCGGTTTCCGTCCGGTCCCCAACGGAGAATCCGCGTGATCGACTACATCAAGATTTTGCAGGACCAGCTCGACTCCATGGCGAAGCAGACCGTGCAGAGTCTCCCGACCCTGGTGATCGCGCTGTTCGTGCTCTGCGTCACCTGGGGCCTCGCCCGGTTTGCGGTGACGATCGCGGGATGGCTCACCCGCAAGACGCCGATGCGGGAGAACCTCAAGCAACTCGTCGAGACGCTGGTGCGCCTGGCGATCTGGATATTCGGCCTGCTGCTCGCCGCGACGATCTCGATGCCCGGCCTGACCCCGGCCAGCCTGTTCGCCGGGCTCGGCGTCGGCACCCTGGCGATCGGCTTCGCCTTCCAGGACATCTTCGAGAACTTCCTGGCCGGCGTGCTGATCATGATCCGCGACAAGGTGGACGTCGGCGCCACGATCGAGTGCCAGAACATCACCGGCCGGGTCGAGCGCTTCACCCTGCGCGAGACCTATATCCGCGCGCCGTCGAACGAGCTGATGATCGTGCCCAATTCGATGCTGTTCAAGAACCCGATGAAGGTCGTGACCGACAGCCCGCAGCGCCGCTTCGAGCTGGTCGTCGCCGTGACCAACGACAGCGACCTCGACCAGGCCTCGGCCACGATCCGCAAGGCGGTCGAAAGCGTCGAGCAGATCGACAAGACCAAGCCGGTCGAGGTGTTCGCCCAGGAGTTCAAGCCCGGCGAGGTGGACTTCCTGGTCCGCTGGTGGTCGTCCTCGCGCAAGCGCGACCTCATCCTCAAAGACGAGATCGTCCGCCGCGTGAAGCACGCCCTCGACACGGCCGAGATCGAGCTGCCGGGCGCCCCCACGCCGCCCGCCGCCCGGCCAAGGGGTAATTGTGGCCGCCTTCCGGAACCATGCCCCACCGTTCGGCGTTCATCAGGCACGGGTCGCCGGACGAGCCATGCCGGCGCCGTTCGAGGAGGTGCCAGTGTCGTCGCTCAACTATCGCTCCAGCCGCCCCGATTCCTGGACCTGTCCGCGGCCGCATTCCGATCCGGCGCAGCGGAGCCTGAAATACGGCCGGGTCATTCCGATGGACGAGGACCGCGGCTTCCTCTGGCGGCTGTTCCACCGCTGATCGCTCCCTGCCCGCCCGCAAGCGGCACGAAGTGCATCCCGACGACCGTCGCGCTGTTCGGGGTGCGGGAGACGATGAAGCTGTAGTAGCTGCCCGTCGCCCGCGCCCTGGCCACTTCGGCCCGGTCGGACCGGGCGCCGTTGCGCCAACCGGCCGCCTCGCGGATCGCGAAGAAATCGGCGACGTTCGGCGCGGACAGCGCGGCGGGAACGCCGAGCAGGCCGGCCATGGCGGCGATGACGCCGGGCTCGGCGGCGGTGGTGTCGATCGCGCAGCCTTGCAGTTCCTCGTCGTTGAACGCCTTGCGCTCGGTCGAGAGCCGCAGGGTGCCTGCGGGCGTGACGAGGAAGCGGTCGCTGCCCGGATCGAAGGCCGAGGGCCGGCCCGGCCCCTCCTTTCGCCAGCCGGCGCGGTCGGCGCGGCGCAGGACCTCGTCGGCAGCGGGATTTCCGGCCAGGCAGAGGTCGGCATAGGCCTGCGTCAGGGAAGCCGAAGCGGCCGCGGCCAGCGCGGCGGCGAGGATGGCAAGCATGAGCGTCCTTCGTCAGGCCCCTCGCGCCCCGCGGCGGTGATAGGGCGGCCAGGACCGGCGCGCAAATCCATTCGGCTCGCCGCCGCTTGCGCTCCGTTCCATCTTCGTTCTAAGCCCCGGCGATGAGTCCGCTCGCCCTTCCCGCGCTCCACGCCAGCCACGGCGGCTCCTGGTTGCGCGACGCGATCGGGGTGACGCGGGGGGTGGCCAAGGGCGAGGCGATCATGGCCGCGGCCGACACGCCGCTGCTGATGCTCAACGCGCCGCTGGTGGCGACCCGGCTCGGCTATCCCGACCTCTCGGGGCTCGACCTGCTGGAGCTGTTCGCCTTCGTCCATCCGGCCCGCTTCATGGTGCCGACGCCCAAGGGCCTCGCCGATGCGCTGGGCCTGGCCGAGCCGCAGGGCGACGCCGCCGTCCCCACCCTGCTCCAGGAGGCTGCGGCCGCGCTACTCGCCATCTGCGAGAGCACCGATTGGGCCGAGCGCGAGGGCGCCTGGAGCACCCTGGAATCACTCACCCGCCTGCGCTGGCCCTGGGCCCGCCTGCTGGCCGACCGCGTGGCCCGGCCCGAGCGAGCCGAACGCTGGCTGTTCGCCCGCCTGCCCGCGTGGGAGGAAGCGCCCGAGCGGCCGCAGCCCGCCCAGGTCGAACTGGCCGAGGACGAGGTGCTGACCCGCCTCGCCGCCCTGACCGGCGAGAACGCCGAGAGCCGCCCCGGCCAGCGCGCCTATGCAGCCGAGGCGGCGCATGGCTTCGTCCCCCGGCGGCGAGACGGGCATCCCGGCGTCCTGCTGGCCCAGGCCGGCACCGGGATCGGCAAGACGCTGGGCTATCTCGCCCCCGCCTCGCTCTGGGCGGAGAAATCGGGCGGCACGGTCTGGGTCTCGACCTTCACCAAGGCGCTGCAGCGGCAGTTGCGGCGCGAGAGTCGGCGGGCCTGGCCGGAAGCGTCAGACTCCCGCCGCGCCGACGGCTCCCAGCCCGTGGTGGTCCGCAAGGGCCGCGAGAACTACCTGTGCCTGCTGAACCTGGAGGACGCGCTGCAAGGCGGATTCAACGGGCGGGCGGCGATCATGGCCCAGCTCGTCGCGCGCTGGGCGGCCTACAGCCAGGACGGCGACATGATCGGCGGGGACCTGCCCGGCTGGCTCGGCACCCTGTTCCGCCAGCGCGGGATCGCCTCACTCACCGACCGGCGCGGCGAATGCGTCTATGCCGGCTGTCCACACTATCGGAAGTGCTTCATCGAGCGCGCGACCCGCGCCTCGGCCCAGGCCGACCTGGTCATCGCCAACCACGCCTTGGTGATGATCAACGCCGCGCGTGGTCGCGATGCCGCCCAGCGCCCGACCCGGATCGTCTTCGACGAGGGCCACCACGTCTTCGAGGCGGCGGATTCGACCTTCGCCGCCGCCCTGACCGGGGCCGAGACGATCGAGCTGCGGCGCTGGGTGATCGGCCCGGAGAAAGGCTCCAAGGGCCGCCGCCGGGGCCTCGCCGCCCGGCTCGCCGACCTCGCCTCCTACGACGAGGACGGCGCCCGCGCGATCGGCGCGGCGCGGGAGGCGGCCAAGGCCCTGCCCGGCGACGGCTGGCTGCAACGCCTGATCGAGGGCGCCCCCTCCGGCCCCATCGAAGCGCTTCTCGCCGGGGTCCGCGCCCTGGTCTATGCCCGCGACGAGAGCGGCGGGGCCGAGGCCGGCTATGGCCTGGAGACCGAAGCCGCGCAGCTCGACGGCCCCTTCGTGGAGCTGGCGGGAGAGGCCCAGGCGGCGCTGGCCGCGATCCGCCAGCCGCTGGTCCGCCTCGGCGTCCGCCTCGAGGCGATCCTCGCCGATCCGCCCGACTGGCTCGACGGCACCGGCCGCGCCCGGATCGAGGGCGCGCGCCACGCGCTCGCCTGGCGGGTCGACATGCTCGCCGGCTGGGAAGCCCTGCTCGACCGGATGGGCGGCCCGGCCGATCCGGAGTTCGTCGACTGGCTCGCCGTCGACCGCTCCGAGGCGCGGGAGTTCGATATCGGTATCCACCGCCGCTGGCTCGATCCGATGAAGCCCTTCGCCAAGGTCGTGCTGGAGCCGGCGCACGGGGTCATGCTGACCAGCGCCACGCTGAAGGACGGCGAGCTGTGGGACGGCGCCGTGGCGCGGAGCGGCGCCCCGCATATCGACGTCGCGCCGCGCCTCTCGGCCTTCCCCAGCCCGTTCGACTATGCCGCCCAGGCCGAGGTGCTGATCGTGACCGATGTCCCCAAGGGCGACATCGCCGCCCTGGCCGCCGCCTTCGGCCGCCTGATCGAGGCAGCGGGCGGCGGCGCGCTCGGCCTGTTCACCGCGATCCGCCGCTTGCGCGCGGTCCATGGGCGGATCGCCGACCGCCTCGCGCGCGGCGGCCTGCCGCTCTACGCCCAGCATGTCGACCCGATCGACACCGGCACCCTGGTCGACATCTTCCGCGACGATCCGCGCGCCTCGCTGCTCGGCACCGACGCCCTGCGCGACGGGGTCGACGTGCCCGGCCACTCGCTGCGGCTGGTGGTCATGGAGCAGGTGCCCTGGCCCAAGCCCTCGATCCTCCACCGCGCGCGGCGGCTGGCCGCCAATAACACTGGGGGGGGCGGCTCGGCCTACGACGACGCGATCATCCGCGCCCGGCTCGCCCAGGCCTTCGGCCGCCTGATCCGCAGCCGTGAGGACCGCGGCCATTTCGTCGTGCTGTCCTCGTCCTTCCCCTCACGCCTGCTCTCGGCCTTCCCTCCGGAGACGCCCGTGCGGCGGATAACCCTGGACGAGGCTTTACAACGCGTGGCCGGCAGTGCTTCTGGCGAGGCTCCAGCGACAGCGAGTTCCCTCCCCGCCCCATGACGATTCCCCGATGAAGATCCTGGGCCTCTTCCGCCACGCCAAGTCCGACTGGCACGATGCCAAGGCACGCGATTTCGACCGTCCGCTCAACGCGCGCGGGCGCAAGGGAGCGCGGGTCATGGGGCGGCATATCGTCAAGTACGGGCAGACCTGGGACCGGATCATCGCCTCGCCCGCCGTGCGCTCGGCCGAGACGATCGAGATCGCCAGCGGCGGCGCACCGGGGCTGCTGCCGATCAACTGGGACCGCCGCGTCTATCTCGCCAGCTCGGCGACGCTGCTCGACGTGGTGCGCGAGCAGGACGCCAGCCTCGGCTCGGTCCTGCTGGTCGGGCACAATCCAGGGCTGGAGGACGTGATCTTCGACCTCGTCCCCGACGACGGCACCAGCCCCTTGCGCGACATCGTCGAGGACAAGTTCCCGACCGCCGCCTTCGCGGTGATGGAGCTGGACATCGACGACTGGGCCCAGCTCAAGGAAGGCACCGCGCGCCTGGTCCACCTGACCCGCCCACGCGACCTGGACCCGGAGCTGGGGCCCGAGCTGATCGACTGACGGTCAGTCTCCCACCATGATCGGCAGCGCCTTGGTTTGACTTTCGGCGTACGGCCTCGTTGCCGCACTTCCATCCTCGTTCGTCACCCCGGACTTGATCCGGAGTCCCGCTCCCTTTTTCCAGCGTCGCGCACGAAGAAGCGGGGCCCCGGATCAAGTCCGGGGCGACGAAGTTTCGATGACCTCCCGCCCGGCTTCGACTATGCTCGGGACGATCGGATGAGGATGAATATCCGGGCTATTCCGCCAGGGCCGCCGCCAGTCGCGCGCGGATCGCGCGCAATTCGGCGGTAATGTCGGCGGTGGGCCGCGGCGATGCCGCAGCGACCGGCCGCGCCGCGCGCGGGGCGGCTTTCGCCCCCTTGGCCTCGGCCTCGATCGCCTGCCGCGCGCCGCGCAGGGTATAACCCTCGCCGTGGACGAGGCGGTCGATCGTCTGGACCAGCCGGACGTCCTCGGGCCGGTAGTAGCGGCGGCCGCCGCTGCGCTTGACCGGGCGGAGCATCGGAAACTGCTCCTCCCAATAGCGCAGGACGTGCTGGCGGATGCCGAGCATCTTCGCCACCTCGCCGATCGTGCGGAAGGCGTCGGGCGCCTTCCCATCGGTGAAGACCGGGCCATCCAGGGGCAGCAAGGGGTCCTCGCCGCTCATTGCCCGGCGACGCGTTCCTTGAGCATCTGGCTGGCGCGGAAGGTCAGCACCCGGCGCGGAGTGATCGGCACCTCGACCCCGGTCTTGGGGTTGCGGCCGATCCGCTCGGTCTTGTCGCGGAGCAGGAATGTGCCGAAACCGGAAATCTTCACGTTCTCGCCCTTGGCCAGCGCCTCGCACATGTGGCGCAGGATCGACTCGACCATGCCGAGCGATTCGGCCCGCGACAGGCCCATCTTGTGATTGATCGCTTCTGCCAGATCGGCGCGCGTCAGCGTACTCATGGAGCGCATAGCCCCTTCCCCCTGTTCGCGACCCCGACTCGGATTCATAGCAAAAAACCGCGCTGGCGCAACGGAATAGAGGCGATTGCTGACAGGGTTGTCGACTGGCGGCCGAGCGCATGGGCACGGGCCCACGCCGTCGTTCCGGCCCGGCCGGAAACGATCAGATGCGAATCAGGCTGGCGCCCCAGGTGAAGCCGCCGCCCATGGCCTCCAGCATGACGAGCTGGCCCGGCTTGATCCGCCCGTCGCGCACCGCCGTGTCGAGCGCCAGCGGAACCGAGGCGGCCGAGGTGTTGGCGTGGCGGTCGATCGTGACGACGACCTTCTCGGCCGGCAGGTTGAGCTTGCGCGCCGTGGCGTCGAGGATGCGCTGGTTGGCCTGGTGCGGCACGACCCAGTCGATATCCGCGCTGGTCAGCCCGGTCTGGTCGAGCACCTCGCGCAGGACGTCGGCGAGGTTGGTCACAGCGTGGCGGAAGACCTCCTTGCCGGTCATCCGCAGCTTGCCGACGGTGCCGGTGGTCGAGGGGCCGCCGTCGACGTAGAGGAGCTGGTTGTGCGCGCCGTCGGCGTGGAGCTTCGAGGCGAGGATGCCCGGGGCGTCGGGGTCCGTCGATTCGCGCGCCTCGAGGACGATCGCGCCGGCGCCGTCGCCAAACAGCACGCAGGTCGTCCGGTCCTCCCAGTCGAGGATGCGGCTGAAGGTCTCCGAGCCGATCACCAGGGCGCGGCGCGCCATGCCCGAGCGCAGCATCGAATCGGCGACGCCGAGTGCGTAGAGGAAGCCCGAGCAGACCGCCGCAACGTCGAAGGCGATGCCGCCGTGGCAGCCGAGCTCGTGCTGGACGATCGTCGCCGTGGCCGGAAAGGTCTGGTCCGGCGTCGCCGTGGCGAGGACGATCAGGTCGATGTCCGTGGGGTTGAGCTTCGCCGCCTCGATCGCCTGGCGCGCGGCCGCGGTGGCGAGGCTGGAGGTGGTCTCGTCCGGCCCGGCGATGTAGCGGTTACGGATGCCGGTGCGCGCGACGATCCATTCGTCGCTGGTGTCCACCATCTTCGCCATCTCGTCGTTCGGCACCGCGCGCCTGGGCAGCGCCGCGCCCGTGCCGACCAGGACCGAACGGCGGATCGGGGCCTGGCTCATTCGCCCGCCTCCGCCGCGGCGGTGCGCGTCTTGCGCAGGCTGTCGGCCCCGACGCGGGCAAGGTCGGCGGCGATACGCTCGGTCAAGTTTTCCTCCAGGAGCCGCGCGGTCACGGCGACGGCATTGGCCACGCCCAGCGCGGAGGCGCTGCCGTGGCTTTTGACGACGACCCCGTTCAGCCCGAGGAAGACGGCGCCGTTGTGGTTGTTGGGATCGAGATGGTGCTTGAGCAGCTCGGTGGCCGGCCGCGAGATCAGGAACCCGACTTTGGAGCGCAGCGAGCTGGCGAAGGAGCGGCGCAGGAGGTCGGCGACGAAGCGCGCCGTGCCCTCGATCGCCTTCAGCGCGATATTGCCGGAGAAGCCGTCGGTCACGACCACGTCGACGTCGCCGCGGCAGACCTTGTCGGCCTCGGTGAAGCCGTCGAACGAGAGGGCCAGCTCGTGCGAGGCGGCCTTGAGCATGGTCGTGGCGTCCTTGAGGACGTCGGTGCCCTTGGTCTCCTCGGTGCCGATGTTGAGCAGGCGGACGCGCGGCGCGTCGAGCCCGGTGACGATCCGCGAATAGGCCGCGCCCATGATCGCGAACTGGACGAGGTTGCGCGCGTCGCACTCGGTATTGGCGCCGAGGTCGAGCATGACCACGTCGTTGTCGCCGAGCGTCGGCAGGAGGGCGGAGAGCGCGGGCCGGTCGATCCCCGGCATGGTGCGCAGGGCGAGCTTGGCGATGGCCATCAGCGCGCCGGTGTTGCCCGCGCTGACCGCGGCGCCGGCGTCACCCGCCTTCACCGCGTTGATCGCCATGCCCATCGAGGTGGTCTTGGCCCGGCGGAGGGCCTGGCTCGGCTTGTCCTCGCCGCGAATCACGTCGGCGGCGTGGAGGATCTCGGACGAGCGGCGCAGGTTCGGATGATCTTCGAGCGCGGCCTTGATCCGCTCCTCGTCGCCGACCAGCAGGAACTTGAAGCGGTCGTGGCGGCGGCGGGCCAGCGCCGCGCCTTCGACCATCACGCGCACGCCCTCGTCGCCGCCCATCGCGTCGACAGCGATACGCGGCAAGGACATCGGCGCTATCCTGGAGCTACGGGCTTAGAGCCCGACCGCGATGACTTCGCGCCCGTTGTAGTGGCCGCAGGCGTTGCACAGGTTGTGCGGGCGCTTCAGCTCGCCGCAGTTCGAGCATTCATGGAACGCCTCGACCTTGAGCGCGTCATGGCTGCGGCGCATACCCCGGCGGGACGGGGTGGTTTTTCTCTTGGGGACAGCCATCTCGGCACCTGTTCCTGCAAATTCGTCAATGTAGAAGGGCCACGCCCCTCAAGCGGGGGCAGTCCAGCGAAGGCGCGCCTATAGCGAATTTGGCGTGCGTTGCAAGCGCCGCCGGGCTAGCACCCGCCGCAGTCCTGACAGGGGAGACGGGAATGCTGCTTCCAACCACGCTGTGCCTGGCCGCCGCCGGGGCCGTGATCAACTTCTGGCTCGGCCAGCGGATCGGCCAGTTGCGCCACAAGCTGAAGGTCTCGGTCGGCGATGGCGGGCACGAGTTGCTCGCCCGGCGGATGCGCGCCCAGCTCAACTTCGCGGAGAACGTGCCGGTCGTCCTGATCCTGATCGGGCTGATCGAGCTGGCCGGAAAGGGCGGCGTCTGGCTCGCCCCGGTCGGCGCGCTGTTCATGGTCGGCCGGGTGCTGCACGGCTTCGGGATGGACGGCGGCTCGCTGCAATGGGGCCGGATGGTAGGCACCCTGACGGCCTTCCTCGCCGCGATCGGCTTGGCGGTCGTCGCCGTGCTGATCGCGCTGGGTAAGATCTAGTTTCTCCACTGACGTGGAGCGGGCCGGTGCTGCATCCGTTCAGTGCAACTGAAACGATTTCTAACCGAACCGCCGGTCCGCCACGAAGGGATTGGTCAGCCGTTCCTCGCCGAAGGTGCCGACCGGGCCGTGGCCTGGGATGAAGGTCACGTCGCCGCCGAGCGGCCAAAGCCGCTGGGTGATCGAATCGATCAGGTCCTGGTGGTTGCCGCGGGGGAAATCGGTGCGGCCGATCGAGCCCTTGAACAGCACGTCGCCGACCACGGCGAGGCGCGAGGGCGCGTGGTGGAACACCACATGGCCCGGCGTGTGGCCGGGGCAGTGGAGCACGTCGAGCGTCAGGTCGCCCAGCGTCACCGTGTCGCCGTGACGGAGCCAGCGGTCGGGCTCGAAGCTCTCGCCCTCCAGGCCGTAGCGCTTGGTCGGGTCGTCGAGGCTCTCGATCCAGAAGCGGTCGTCCTCGTGCGGGCCCTCGATCGGCAGGCTCAGCTCTTTGGCGAGCACGCCGGTCATCCCGCAGTGGTCCATGTGGCCATGGGTGACGAGCAGCTTCTCCAGCGTGACGCCGGCCTTGGCCACGGCCGCCTTGAGCCGGTCGAGATCGCCGCCGGCATCGACCAGCGCCCCGCGCATGGTCTTTGTGCACCACAGCAGCGAGCAGTTCTGCTCGAAGGCGGTGACGGGAATGATCGCGGCGCGCAGCGGAGGGAGAGGTTGGTCCGGCATTAGCCGGAGATGGCGGCCGTTCGCCCCTGAAGCAATGGCGAATGTGCCGAGATGCTCGAGTTCCGCCGCAATGAAACGTTGCCTGCGGTCGCCTAGTCGAAAGGGATGCCAAGCATTCCGGCGATCAAGATCGCGCAAACGAAACCAGCAATCGCGAGCGGCAGGGTCAGCAGCAGTTGGAAAATCCAATTCGATCGGTCGAACATAAGTCTGCCGATGATCGCAGCGGCCAAAACCATGGCAGCCGGAACAAGATAGCCGCGATAATCGGTGGCGTAGGCAACGACGAACATTTGGAAGTCGATGATGGCCCCGACGACCACAGCGGCGAGTCCGAATCGCACGGCAGTAAATGCTTTCGAGCTACCATCCCAATCCCTGGCCAATCCACGACTGAGCGCAAATACGCCCAAGCCCGTGCATGACACTGCCAAAGCCATGATCGCGAGTTGCAATGGCTGAGGAAGACAGAATGTCGGACCGAATATCGTTAGGGCATGTTCGGAAACCTTGCAGTTCCAAGATGCTTCCGCTGCTCTGAACCTACTGGGTAAACCCATTAGCGACGTAACCAAGATCGCGGTCAAACTGCACAACACAGCGAAGAAAAAGAGAGAAATCCCCCAGCGGAAAGGCCTGACTTCCTCCATCGACTGCCTCCTGCCCGGAAACTCGCAACGTCATTTACAACCGCCCGCTTTTCCACACCACCCGTCCGATCACCTCGACCTCGGCGGGGGGCAGCTCGATCGGGTCGTAGGCCTTGTTGTCGCTGCGCAGGACCAGCAGCCCCGGCCGCCCGGTCTCCAGCCGCTTGACCAGCAGGGCGCCGTCGACACGGACGACGTGGATGCCGTCGCGTGGCGGCCGGGGGGTGCGGTCGACCAGGATCTCGTCGCCATCGCGCAGGGTCGGATCCATCGAATCGCCCGTGACCGCGATCGCCGAGAGCATCTGGGGCTCGAGCCCCTGCTCGCGCAGCCATTGCTCGGTCACGCCGAAGGCGCCGAACGGCTCCTCCTCATCGGCGAAAGCGCCGGGGCCGGCCGAGGCGCTGAGCGGCAGGCGCGGGATGGCGATCCAGCCGCCGCGCGGCTGCTTGCGCGCCGGATCGCGGGAATTTTCCTCGTCCGGCGCGCCCAGCTCGGCCTCGGCCACGCCGAAGAACCGGGCCAGGGTCCGGCGGTCGGTCTCCTCCAGCTTGCGCGGGCTGCCCTTGCGGACGAATTGCTGGAGATAGGTCGCGTTCCGGCCGATCAGGGCGGAAAGGCGGGACAGGCTGATGCCCTGGCCGGCGGCCAGTTCGAGCAGGCGGACGCGAGGATCGGCGGTGATCATCGTTTTTTCCTACATGAAGTATTTTTCCTAGACAAGTAGGATTTCACCGACGATGGCAGGGAACAATCCTTTGATCGAGTCGTCACGGAGGGCCTGATGCTGATACGCCGGATCGAACGCTTCCTGCGCGAAACCGGGATGACCTGGACCAAGTTCGGCCGCCTCGCGGTTAGCGATCCCCGCTTCGTCGAGGACCTGCGGAACGGCCGTCTGCCCCGCCCCGCGACGGAAAGACGGGTAGAACATTTCATGAACATTTACCGAGGGAGCCCGACACATGCGAATTGATCCACAGGCCCGCCGCATCCGCCGCCACCTGATCGAGGCGATCATGGCCCTGGCCGGCGGCAAGGCCCTGCTGGTCCATCACGTCGAGCGCGGCTGGGCCAGCGTGACCTTCGCCGGCACACGGCACACGATGCGGCTGGCCTTCGCCGGGGACGAGGCGGTGGCGGCGGGCGAGCGCTTCATCGCCCTGCTGCCCGAGCACGAGTTCGCGGTGCCGAGCCGGCTCGTCGCCGACGCGTCCGTGGTCGCGGCCAAGCACGGGCTGCTGCCCGAGCCCAGGCTGACGGTGGAGATCGAACTCCTGCTGCTCGACGATGACTGAGCCGGCCCGCCCCGCCGCGCCGCGGCTATCCCCCGAGGTCGGTCGCCGTCAGGGTATAGCCGCCGTCGCCGTCGCCGATCCCGAAGCTCTTGACCCGCACCAGCAACTGGCCGGTGCTGCGCGCGGTGAAGGTCAGGCGCTCGGTCCCGCTGGTGTTGGTGTCCTGCGACTTGACCTCGGCGAAGCCGCCGCCCGGGCCGCCGTCGCCGTCCTCGGCCTCGACCGGGTTGGGCAGGCCGATCGCGACCACGCCGTCGTAGGGCGCGGTCAGGTCGATGCGGTAGCCGTGGCCGGCCTGCACCGGCATGACGTAGAGCCTGGCGTCGTCGCCGTTCGCCAGCCGGTCGCGGATCGTCGCTCCGGCGCGCAGCGGAGCCGGCGGGGCGGGCGGCGGCGGGGCCTTCACCGCCTTCAGCGTGAGGGTGAAGTCCTTGAGGTCGTCGCCCAGCGAATCGACCTGGAGGTAGTAGGTGCCGGTGACGGGCAGGCGGCGGCGGATCACGGGGTTGAGCCCGTCGCTGTCGTCGTTGCTGGCGATCTCCGAATAGTCGCCCTTCTGGTCGGGACCGGCGAGGTGGAGCACGGTGTCGTTCTCCGAGACCGACTTCAGCTCGACCCACTGCCCGGCGGTGCCGGCGAAGGTGAAGACCTGGGGCGCGGAGGACGAGACCTTGCCCTCCTCGACCCGGCCCAGCCCGGTCGGCGCGACGCCGCCGCTGGCGTGGCCGAGCACCCGCTCGCGCACCAGGATCTCGCGCGCCTCGGCCGAAGGGACCACGCCGATCCGGTAGCGCCCGGCGGCCGGCGCGACGAAGCGCAGGCGCTGGCCGTCGGGAATGGCGGAGACGCTGCCGCCCTTGGCGAAGACCTCGCCCGCCAGCGGGACGAGCTTGGCGCCCTTGGCATCGCACAGGGCAAGGTCGCGCAGCGGGGGCTTGGCGTCGTCGCCGTGCTCGTCGTCGTCAGCCGCGCTCGCGGCGGCGGGCACCAGCGAGGACAGATCGACGATCACGCCCTGCCCGGCCGCCAACGTCAGCGCGAAGCTGCGCGCCGCGCCCGGATCGACGCGCGCGGCCGTGCCCAGCGTCAGCGCGCCGGCATCGACCCCGGCGCAGCCGGCGGCAGCGCGCGACTGGGCTTGGGCCTGAGCCAGCGGCGCCACGGCGGCGGCCAGCAGGAAGGAAACGGCAAGACGGCGCACGGTGGTCATGGATGGTAGCTCCCTCAAATCGATCAACCCCTAACCCCATGAGAACTAACGCGCTACCGCAAAGGCGGCTTGGTCGAATCCGACAGGTGTGGCATCGCACGGCGATGGGCGGCCATCATCATCACGGCCCGGGGCATGATCATGGGCATGGCCATGCGCACGGTCATGGCCACGGAGCGCCCGGCGCGACCCACGGCTCGGCCTTCGCCATCGCGGTCTCGCTCAATCTCGTCTTCGTCGTGGCCGAGGGCGTGGCGGGGCTGGTCAGCGGCTCGCTGGCCCTGCTCGCCGATGCCGGCCACAACCTCGGCGACGTGCTCTCGCTGCTGCTCGCCTGGGGCGCCAGCGTGCTCGCCAGCCGGCCGCCGAGCGCGCGATTCACCTATGGCCTCAAGAGCTCCTCGATCCTCGCCGCGCTGGCCAACGCGACGCTGCTATGGGTCGCCCTCGGCGCGATCCTGATCGAGACCATCCGCCGCTTCGCCGATCCGGAGCCGGTCGCGGGCCTCGCCATGACGCTGGTCGCCGCCCTCGGCATCCTCGTCAACGGCCTCTCCGCCCTCCTCTTCGCCCGCGGCAGCAAGAGCGACCTCAACCTGCGCGCGGCCTTCCAGCATCTCATCGCCGACGCGGCGGTCTCGGGCGGGGTGGTCGTCGCCGGGCTGCTGATCATGGCGACCGGGTGGACCTGGATCGACCCCGTCGCCAGCCTGGTCATCACTGCGGTTATCGCCATCGGAAGCTGGGGCCTGCTGCGCGATTCGGTGAAGCTCGGCCTGCTCGGCGTGCCCGAGGGAATCGACGGCGGCGCCGTCCGTGCCTTCCTCGCCGGCCAGCCGGGCGTCGGCGCGGTCCACGATCTCCACATCTGGCCGATGAGCACGACCGAGACCGCGCTGACCGCTCATCTGGTCATGCCCGGCGGCCACCCCGGCGACGCCTTCCTCCACCACCTGGCCCACGAGCTCGACCACGACTTCGGCATCGGCCACGCGACGATCCAGGTCGAGACGGCCCACGAAGCCTGCGCCCTCCACGCCGACGAGGTGGTTTGAGGCCGGATGGCCGTTCGCGTTCCGCCAGGTGTCGCGGCGCCTTGGGCATCTGTCGCCTTAGTCGTCTCGTCACCTTTGCCGTCTCGTCACCCTGAACTTGTTTCAGGGTGACGTGGGATGCAGGGGAAAGATGCGGGACGCAGGGGAAAGGGATACGCCCTAAACCAGTTAAACCAGCCGCCAGTTCAGCGCCTGCCCGGCGTGGAACGGCACCAAGCTGATCGCGCCGTGCTCGATCCGCGCCGGCACCTCCTGCGCCACGCGCTCCAGGGTGACGGTGCCCTCGTTCAGCGGCAGGCCGTAGAAGCGGGGCCCGTGCTCGGAAGCGAAGCCCTCGAAGTGGGCGAGCGCGCCCTCCTCCTCGAACACGGCGAGATAGCTTTCCAGCGCATGGGGCGCGTTGAAGATGCCGGCGCAGCCGCAGTCCATCTCCTTGCGGTGGACCTCGTGCGGGGCGGTGTCGGTGCCGAGGAAGAACTTCGGCGAGCCCGAGGTCGCCGCCTTGCGCAGCGCCAGCCGGTGGACCTCGCGCTTGGCCACGGGCAGGCAATAGGCGTGGGGGCGCAGGCCGCCGGCGAACATCGCGTTGCGGTTGATATGGAGGTGCTGCGGCGTCACCGTCGCCGCCACGTTCGGCCCCGCGCTCTCGACGAAGGCGGCGGCCTCGGCCGTGGTGATGTGCTCGAAGATCACCTTGAGCCCGGGGAAGTCCCGGACCACCTGGCCCAGGACCCGCTCGATGAACACCGCCTCGCGGTCGAAGACGTCGACCGCCGGATCGGTGACTTCGCCATGGACGCAGAGCGGCATTCCCGCCCGCTCCATCGCTTCCAGCGCGGGATAGATCCGGGCGACGTCGGTCACGCCGTGGGCCGAGCCCGTCGTCGCGTGGGCCGGATAGAGCTTGGCCGCGACGAAGACGCCCTCGGCATGGCCGCGCGCCAGCATGGCGCCGTCGATCCCGTCGATAAGGTAGGCGGTCATCAGCGGAACGAAGCCGGGATGGCCCGCCGCGGCCGCCGCCGCAACGATCTCCGCGCGATAGTCCCGCGCCATTTCGATCGTGGTGATCGGCGGGGCCAGGTTGGGCATCACGATCGCGCGGGCGAACTGCCGCGCGGTATAGCCGACCACGGCCTCCAACATGGCGTCGCGACGCAGGTGGACGTGCCAGTCGTCGGGGCGGCGGATCGTGAGAGTCGTTTCGGTCATGCGGCACCCCCTACCGATTTCGCTCCGCCTGCACTACCTCTTGCCCCATGACCGCGACCCGCCTGTTCTCCCGCTCCGTGATCCGCCTTTCCGCTCAGGACGAGACCGAGGACGCCGCCGAGTTCCTCCAGGCGCTCGTCACCAACGACGTCACGGGCACGCTGCCGGTCTGGGCCGGCCTGCTGACCCCGCAGGGCAAGGTGCTGTTCGACTTCCTCGTCTGGCCCTCGGGCCGGGACCTGCTGCTCGACTGCGAGGCGGAATGCGCCGAGGCGCTGGTCAAACGGCTGTCGATCTACCGCCTACGCCGCCGGATCGGCATCGCGGTCGACGATCGCCTGGCGGTCCATTGGCGCTCGCACGAAGGCGACGGCGCGGCGGCCGATCCCCGGCTCCATGCCCTGGGCGAGCGCTGGATCGCCCCCGCCGAGGCCGACGACGAGAGCGCCGACGCGGCATGGCTCGCCCATCGCTTGCGCCTGGGCGTGACCGAGGGCCGCCGCGAGCTTGGCGAGGGCGAGACGCTCTGGCTGGAATGCAACGCGGCGGAGCTGAACGGAGTGAGCTTCACCAAGGGCTGCTACGTCGGCCAGGAGAACACCGCGCGGATGAACTGGCGGCAGAAGGTCAACCGCCGCCTGGTGGTCGTGCCGCTGGCGCGCTCCGACGCGGCGCGGCAGCGCGCGACCTATCCCGAGCTCGGGCTGGCGGTGGACCACCTGCGGGTCGAGGACCTCGCGGCCGGGCAGTTGCCCTCATGGCTGCGAACGGCCGAAGCCTAGGGTTCCATCCCCTACGTGGAAGCGGTTCCGGCCCGCTCCCCCGGCCCGACCACCCGACAGGGTAATCTCTGGGTGGTCGGGCCGGGGGAGCGGGCCGGAACCGCACTGATTCAGCAGCGCTGAATCAATTTCTAACGCAGCAGCCCGGCCTGCTCCGCCGCCTCGTTCAGGATCGCTTCGGCGCGGGCGCGGGCGGCGTCGCGGTCGAGGTCGAGCGACTGTGCCAGCGGGCCGCCCATCAGGGCATCGCCGAGCGCCAGCAGGACCAGGGTCAGCGTGACCTCGCGCAGCGAGCCGCTGTCGTTCTCGGCCAGGCGGTCGACCACGCCATGGATCGCCTCGACGATCGGGCAGATCGCGTCCTCGTTGCCGCTGAGCAGCATCCACGAGGCGAGCGCCCCGCCCCCCTCGCGGCCAAAGGCGTCGAAGGTCAGGTCGACGACCTGGCGCGGCGAACCGATCCCCGCACGGTGGGCCAGGGCCGCCTCGACGATCGCGGCGCAGATCGTCTCGGCCATGTGGCGGGCGAGCGCGGCGCGCAGGCCCGCGGCCGAGCCGAAATGGTGCAGCAGGTTGGCATGGGTCCGGCCGATACGCGCGGCGACCGCCTTCAGCGTCACGGCCTGCGGCCCGGCGTCGAGGAGCAACAAGCGGGCGGCTTCGAGCGCGGCGCTGCGGCTCTGCTCCGGGGTGAGGCGCTTTCTAATTGACATTAGTGTAAGTTAGTGTACCCCCAAGGCCCATGAACGCTCCCATTCTCCCGCCGCTTGACGTAGAGGCCGCGGCCCTTGCTGGCAACGACGCTTTGGCCGGAGCCGACACGCCCGGCATCACCGTGCGCGACCGCCGGTTCGGGCGTGGCCGGAACGCCGCGCGCTGGTGGCTGAACGGCGATCCCGTCGCTACGGCCTGGCACAACGCCCTATCCGCAACCTTCCCGCGCGGCGAGGCCTTCTTCATCGAATCGGTCCGCGCCCACCGCGACGGCGCGCCGCCCAGGCTCGCCGCTGAGATCCGCGCCTTCATCCAGCAGGAGGTCAACCACAGCCGCGAGCACGTCGCCTTTAACAAGGCGGCCGCGGCGCAGGGCTACGACCTCAGCCGGATCGACGCCCATGTCCAGGAAATGCTCGACATGGCGAAGGACCGGCCGCCGGTGGTCAACCTCGCCGCGACCATGGCGCTGGAGCACTATACGGCGATCCTCGCGCACCTGCTGCTCAGTGACCCCGGCCTGTTCGCCGATGCCGACCCGGAGTTGGCCGAGCTGTGGCGCTGGCACGCGGTCGAGGAGATCGAACACAAGGGCGTCGCCTACGACACGTTCCTCCACGCCACGCGCGACTGGAGCCGGTGGAACCGCTGGCGGCTCAAGACCGTCACGATGCTGATGATCACCCGGAACTTCATCACCCACCGTATCCGCGACACGCTGGATCTGCTGGAGCAGGACGGAATCGCCGGATGGAAGGCCAAGGGCCGGGTCCTCGCCTACCTGTTCGGCAAGCCGGGCATCCTGCGCCGGCTCATTCCGAGCTGGATCAGCTACTTCCTGCCGGGTTTTCACCCGTGGAATCATGACGACCGGGCGCTGATCGCCGGGCGTTGACGCCGAAAAAATGGATGCCCGTCGCCCCGAGCAAGGCCCGGGACGACGGAGAAATCACGCCGCGCGCATGGCGCTGCCCGGGTCGTCGTCGTCGCGGCCGCAGGGCTCGTCGAGCGTCACGGCATAGGTCAGTGCCGGCACCTCGACCCCGCGGGCCATGCAGAAGCGCGGCCGTGTCTCGCCGGTCGGGCAGAAGCCGAGCTTGCGCAGGACGCGGCCCGAGGCGGGATTGTCGGCGAAGTGGTGGGCGACGACCTGGTGATGGCCGAGCGTCCGCGCCAGGCTCAACACGGCGCGCGCCGCCTCGGTGGCATAGCCCTGCCCCCAGCGGTCGCGGGCGATCCAGTAGCCAAGCTCGACCTCGCCGTCGCTCGGCGCCAGGCCCGCGCAGCCGATCAGGGCCGAGCCCTCGCTCGTCGGCAGGGTGACGAGCAGTTGCGGGCAACGCGCGTCCTGCGCGGCGCTGAGGAATTCGCGCGCCGAATCGGCGGTATAGGGCCAGGGTGCCTCGGCGAGGTTGCGCACGATGCCCTCGTCGGCGATGCGCGCCCTCAGCTCGCTCCAGTCCTCGGGCCAGCCGGGCCGCAGGAACAGCCTTTCGCTGCGAATGAACATTTCGAACTCTCCACTCCTCGCCCCGCGCCGCCATCTAGGCCGATCGCGTGACATTGCGATTACGCATTTCGCCGTAACGGGGCGCAGACGCGCCACCATGACGAAGCGGTGCCGAGGGAGAGACGAAAAGAGGGAGACGGGCGGGGCCCTCTCCCTCGTTCGAGCGGACTGCTGAAGTCCACTGGGGCCATCCCGTCAGGATGACCCGTCAGCGATCATCCGATTTATTCGGCTGCCTGTGCCATGTCGACCGACACGTATTTGCGGCCGAGCTTGCCGTCGTGGAAGCGTACGCGGCCCTCGACGAGCGCGAACAGCGTGTGATCCTTGCCGATGCCGACATTGGCGCCCGGATAGACGCGAGTGCCGCGCTGGCGGATGATGATGTTGCCGCCGATCACTTCCTGACCGCCGAACTTCTTCACGCCGAGGCGGCGGCCAGCCGAATCGCGACCGTTGCGCGAGGAGCCGCCTGCTTTCTTGTGTGCCATCTCGTACTACTCCGAATCTTATTCAGCGGCGGGCTTGGCAGCCGCCTTCTTTACCGGGGCCTTCTTCGCGGGAGCTTCGCCCTCGGCGGCGGCCGGGGCGGCCTCGGCCTTCGGAGCGGCTTCCTTCTTCGGCGCGGCCTTCTTCTCGTCGCCGACGGCGAGGATGCGCAGCAGGGTCATCTGCTGGCGGTGGCCGTTGCGGCGGCGGTAGTTGTGCCGGCGGCGCTTCTTGAAGACGATGACCTTCTCGCTCTTGGCCTGGGCGATGATTTCCGCGGAAACCACGACCTTGGCAGCGTCGGCGATGGCGCCTTCGCTACCGGCCAGGAGGACGTCACCCAGCGTGATCTTGTCGCCGGCTTCGCCCGCCAGCTTCTCGACCGCGATCTTGTCTCCGGCGGCAACCCGGTATTGCTTGCCGCCCGTGCGCACTACAGCGAACATGGTATCCTTACCTAATCAAGTCGTTTCAACCGCAGGCCATGACAGGCATGCCCCCTGGCGGCATTCCATCGTCCCGCGCCAAGCGCAGGGGTCCGGAAAGAAGGGGTGCCCCTAGTCGAAGCCCCCCCACCTGTCAATTGCGAACGCCGGTGCTGGCGCGAGGAAATCGACATGCTATGGAAGCCGCGATGAGACGTCTTCCGCCGCCCGCCGCCTGCGCCCTTGCCGCCTTGCTGCTATCGGGCTGCGCGGCGGATTACGAGAACTATCCCTCCCTCGCCCGGCGCCCGGCCGAACGCGTGACCGGCGTGGCCGAGGTCGCCCCGCCCACCGTCGTGCCGCAACCGCCTGCCCCGCCGCCCAGCGCCGACCTGATCGCCCGACTCGGCCAGCTTTCCGACCAGGCCCAGGCCGCGCACCGCGAATTCGCCAGCCGCCAGGCCCGCGCCGCCCAACTCGTCGCGGCGGCCGGCGGCGCCTCCGTCGGCAGCGAGAACTGGGCCCAGGCCAGCGTCGCCCTGGCCGACCTCGAAAGCTCGCGCAGCCAGGCGATGATCGCCCTGGCCGACCTCGACGAACTCTACGCCGCGGAACGCGTGGCCGGCGGCGACGCCGCGGCGATCGCCGCGACGCGCGACCGGGTGATCGGCTGGATCGGCGAGGAGGACCAGGTGCTCGCCGGGCTCCGCGGCCGCATGGCGAGCTAGCCGGCCCGCGATCATTCCTGCGACTGCGCGTGGGCCGTGTCGAACGGCTCCTCCAGATCGGTCTTCCACCGGCCGAGGTCGGCGTAGTCCTCGCCGCGCGGCTCGATCCAGTGCCAGGTCCCGGCGCGCTTCTCGCGCTTCCAGAACCACGACTGGCTCTTGAGGTGATCCATCACGAAATCGGCGGCGGCGAAGGCGGCGCGGCGGTGGCGCGCGGCGGCGGCGACCAGCACGATCGGCTCGCCCGGGCGAAGCTCGCCACTGCGGTGGATCACCAGGAGGCCCGCGAGCGGCCAGCGCGCCGCCGCCGCGTCCGCCAGCTCGCGCATCCCCGGCAGGGTCAGCGGGCCGTAGTGCCGCAGCTCCAGCGCCTCGACCGAATCGCCCGCGCGGACCTGGCCGGTGAAGCTGACCACCCCGCCCGCCGTCGGATGGGCCGCGGTGAACCGGGCCAGCTCGGCCCCCGGATCGAAGGGCTCGGTCGCCAGGCGGACCTCGGCCACGTCAGCCCCCGCTGACCGGGGGCAGGAAGGCGATCTCGTCGGCATCCGCGATCATCAGCGCGTCGAGCGGCTGCTCGGCGGGAACCAGCTCGCCGTTCACCGCCACGCGCACCTTGGGCGAGCGGAGGCCGGCGATCAGCGCGGGCGGCAGGCGGTCCATGACCACGGCCAGCGCGGTCGTCCGCGCCATCGGCATGGCGATCTCGGCGGCTCCGGCCAGATCCCCGAGCCGGCCGAGGAACACGAGCCCGGCCATCAGCCGCCGGTCATCGACATATGCCGCGCCAGGGCAGGCGCGCCGCCGGGCGCCTCGATCGCGAAATGATGGCGCCGCGGCTTGATCCGCATCGCCTCGTCGAGCGCCGCCGCCAGCGCCGCGTCGGGCGCCGCAGAGCGCAGCGCGGCGCGCAGGTCGACCTGCTCGCGCCCGCCGAGGCAGGGAAAGAGCTGCCCGGTCGCGGTCACACGGATGCGATTGCAGCCGTCGCAGAAATTGTTGGTCAGCGGCGTGATCAGGCCGAGCCGGCCCCCGGTCTCGGCAATATCGAAATAGCGCGCCGGGCCGCCGGTGCAATGGGCGCTGGGCGTCAGGGTCCAGCGCCGCTCCAGCGCTTCGCGCACCGCCGAGAGCGGCAGGTAATGGTCGAAGCGGTCCTCCTCGACCTCGCCCAGCGGCATGACCTCGATCAGGGTCAGGCCGAAGCCCTGGCCGTGGGCCCAGGCGATCAGGTCGGGAATCTCGCGCTCGTTCACGCCCTTCAGGGCCACGGTGTTGAGCTTGACCTTCAGCCCCGCCGCCTTGGCCGCGGCGATCCCTTCGAGCACCTGCGGCAGCGAATCGCGCCGCGCGAGGCGGGCGAAGGTCTCGCGGTCCAGCGTGTCGAGCGAGATGTTGATCCGCCGCACGCCCGCCGCGGCGATCTCGTCGGCGAACTCGG
>CALLNA010000281.1 GCA_938005655.1 uncultured Novosphingobium sp. | reverse complement strand
CCCCGTTGTGGCGGAGCTGGTGCAGCCGGGTGTAGGTCGCGCGGACCGTCTCCAGGTCCATGTCGCCGCCCAGGGTCCGGGCGATGTCCTGCCCCGCCGCGTCGAAGCTGAGCTTCAGCTCACTCCCGGCCGGGGTCGGGACGAGGAAGGCGGCGCGCTTGTGGCCGGGGTTCTCGCGCGTCTCGACCAGGCCGCGCCGCTCCAGCTCGCGCGCGGCGCGCTGGATGACCTGGCGGGCGTGGCCCAGCGACCGGCCGATCTGCGGCACGGTGACGGGCTTGTCCGAATTGACGATGGCGTAGAGCGTCAGCGATTCCATGCCCGACAGGTTCGCCGAGTCCTTGATCGCCGAGAAGACGTTGGTGAGCCGGCCGTGGAGCATGTAGCACTCGGCGATCAGCGCGGTCAGCTCGGGCACGACCTCGCGCGCGCGCTTGCGCGCCGCCTTGGTCACTTCGGCCCGGGTCGCCTCGCTCATCGTCGCATAGGGCTGGCGCTCGCCGGGGACCGTCGTCCGGTCGTGGTAGTTCGCCCAGGCAAAGCCGTCGACCGTCTCGCGGGACGCCCAGAAGGACCTGTCTCTAGCCATGCATTTCCATCCTTCGCGCAAGCAGGCCCGACCCCCAGGCCCATCCGGTCAACCCGCCGGAGCCGGCAGATTGTTGACATGGAACCAGGGTGTCAAGCTCTCGCCGTGGCGAGGGGCCTACTCGATGTAGCCGAGGACGGTGCCGACCTCATAGGTCTCGCCCACCTGGCCGACGATCCGCAGGGTGCCGCTGGCCGGGGCCTCGACCTCGTTGGTCGACTTGTCGGCCTCCAGCGAGAACAGCGGCTGGCCTTCGCTGACCGTGTCGCCGTCCTTGGCGAGCCATTCGGCGATCTGGCCCTCGTTCATCGAGAAGCCGATCTTGGGAAGGAGAATTTCGACTGCCATGGTAGTTCCTCGCAAAGATATCAGCGCCTCGCCAAGGGCACGGCGCGGGATTCGTCAAGCCTTTTAAAGCGCCAGCAGCGCCGCCTCGGCCGCGCAGTCCTGGCCCGGATCGCGTTCCGTGACCGCCGCCGCCTCGGCCCGCGCGGCGGCGAGATCGGCCTGGAAGGCGGGCTCGGCATTGAGCCGGGCGACCACCGCCGCGGCGACGATCCGGCCCTCCTCGATGTCGCTGAGCCAGTGGACGTTGCAGATCCGGCGGCTGTCGCCGAAGGCCCGCCCGCGCGCCACCAGCTCGGCGGCGCGGCCCGGAATCGCCTCGGCCAGGATCAGCCCCCAGCCGTAGCCGAGCGACGAGTGGCCCGAGGGATAGGAGCCGTCGCTGCGCAGGATCGCCTCGAAGTCCGGGGTGCAGATCGGCTTGCCGTTCGCCATGAACGGGCGCTGCCGCATGTACTTGGCCTTGGTCGGGCCGGTCGCCCCGGCCAGGTCGCGCGCGGTGCGCTGCATCAGCATGTCGAGCTTGGGCGTGGTCTTCGGCCCGATCGCGAAGCCCGCCGCGCAGGAGAAGGCCGAGGTCGCGGCCGGCGACATGAAGTCCGCGTCGCGTGTCGCCAGGGTCCAGCGCGGCGTGCCCTGGAGCGCGACGGCGGCATTCGCGGCGGCCACGTCGCGCGCCTCGGCGGCCGATCCGGCGGCGGGCGGCGCGGGGTTGAGCAGCAGGCTGTTCAGCGCCGCCCCGCGCGGCAGGTAGCCGGAGAGGTTGAAGAAGCCGATCACGGCCGGTTTCGAAGATTGCTGCTGGGCGGGCTGCTGCTGGGCGAAGCCCGCCGCGACGAGGCCCAGGGCGGCCGCGCCGGCAAGGCCCAGGGCGGCCAGTTTCGAGATATGCATGATCGCTCCCACGGTCTGTAAGTCGGGTTGTCAGGGATTGAGGGCGGCGGCCTCGGCCGCGCAGTCGCGCCCCGGGCCGGTGCCGGCAAGCGCCGCCGCCTCGGCCCGCGCGGCGGCGAGGTCGGCCTGGAAGGCGGGCTCGGCGTTGAGCCGGGCGACCACCGCCGTCGCGACGATCCGCCCTTCCTCGATGTCGCTCAACCAATGGACGTTGCAGATCCGGCGGCTGTCGCCAAAGGAACGCCCGCGCGCGACCAGCTCGGCGGCGCGGCCGGGGATCGCCTCGGCCAGGATCAGGCCCCAGCCGTAGCCGAGCGCGGAGTGACCCGAGGGATAGGACCCGTCGGCGCGCAGCATGGGCTCATGGGCCGGAGTGCACGAGGGCCGGCCGTTCACCGTGAACGGCCGCGGCCGCATGTACTTGCGCTTGGTCGGCGAGGTCGCGCGGCCGAGGTCCCGCCCGGCCCGCATCAGCAAGGCGTCGAGCTTGGGCGTCGTCGCCGGGCCGAGCGCCAGCCCCGCCGTGCAGGAGAAGGTCGCGCTGGCGCTGCCGGGCGTCAGCTCCGCGTCGCGGACCGCCAAGTCCCAGCGCGGGGTGCCGCGCAGGGGCGCGGCGGCGTCGGCGGCGGCCACGTCGCGCGCCTCGGCCGCCGATCCGGCGGCGGGCGGCGCGGGGTTGAGCAACAGACTGTCGGGCACGGCGCCGCTCGGCAGATAGCCGGAGAGGGCCGCGAAGCCGGCCGCCTGCGAGGATGCCGCCGGGGACGCCGGCGCCGCGGCGGAAGCGGGCGCCGGGACGGCGTCCTGCCGGGCGCAGCCGAGGAGGCCGAGCGCCGCCACGCCCGCCATGCCGGCGGCGGCCAGGGCCCTGGAACGGCGCATCGTCATAGTCCCTCCACCAGCATCGCGCGATAGGGCGCGGCCTTCTGCCTGAGCTTGGCCCGCTCGCTGTAGTCCGGGCCGTGATACCAGGCCCTGGCGCTGGCCGCGTCGGGGAACTCGAGGATCACGACCCCGTCGGCCGCCTCGCCCTCCAGCGTCTCCAGCGCGCCATAGACGGCCAGCGGCTTGAGCCCCGGCACGGGCGCGCCGCCGCGGTTGCCGTTCTGGTAGGCGGCCATCGCCTCGGGATCGACGACCGCGCCCTCCCGGATGAAGATCATGTAGGCCGCCACGCTTCCCCCCTCTTGCAGCTCCGGCTGCATCTGTTCTGCCCAACCCTTAGAGCGATAAGGAAAAGACCGCCACCCTCGCGGATGGCGGCCTTTCGATATTTCGCCCCGCGGGCCGGACGCCTCAATCGTTGATGGTGCCGTCCTCGTGCGCCATCCAGTGGACGAAGCGGTGCAGCGGATACATCGCGTCGTGCGGATTGCCGATCGTGCTCGGCCCCGCCTCGCCCAGGTGGACGATGCGCTGGGCCCCGCCCGAGGCCAGGCGGTCGCGATAGTCGGCCATGCGGTCGAACGGGTAGAAGCCCACGGTCTGGGTCGCGACGTTGATCCACTTGACCGCGTCGTCGAGGCTGTCGACCCGGACGACGTTGGCGGTCTTGTTGATCGGGTGGAAGTCGACCGGCTCTTCCGAGCGGATGACCACGCCCTTGCCGTCGGGCTTGCCCCAGACGCGGAACTCGTCGTCGAGGAAGGACAGCGTCTCGATCGCCTCCTTGAGCTCCATGTCGTAGGGCCGCACGTCGCCCGAGGCCGCGGCGCGCTCGGCGATGCGGCGGTGGGGCTTGGCGCAGAAGCGGTCCACCTCCTCCTCGGTGCCCTCGACGAACTGGAAGCGGCTGGCGACGCAGGCTTCCTGGTTCAGCGTCATCACGTCGGCCGACGCGAGATCGGCGGCAAGCTCCTGCGCCTCCTCCGAGGCATGGGCCTCGCGCCCGACCATCGAGATCGAGGTCTTGGGATCGAACGAGACGAGCTGGAGGCCCGGGCCGGTGTACTTGATCAGGTTGTTGATCGCGTCGCCGCCACCCCAGCCGACGATCTTGTCGAAGTACTGCGGGCGCATCAGGATGGACTCGGTCGCCGCGTCACCGCCGCGGAAATAGACCGCGGACATCGACTTCACGATCGGGTGCCCGGCGTCGATCTCGGCCATCGTGCGCAGGATCGCGACGGTGGTGAAGGGATCGCTCGAGCTCATCTTGAACAGGTTCACGCCCTTGACCAGCGCGCCGTGGGCGATCGACTTGACCGCGACGCCCGGCGAGTTGCCCGGCAGGACGTGGATCAAGCGCGGCGCGAAGGCGCGGACGAAGCTCTTGCGGCCGGTGAAGTCCTGCTTCGGCACCCATTCGTCCAGCGCGCGCGGATCGGGGAAGTTCTGGTCGAGCTCGGCCTGGAGCCGCTGCCGGTCCAGCATCATCGTCGCGTAATAGGCCTGGTTGGCGACGACCTCGCGCGGGAGGATGTGCGTGCCGCACATCCGATCGATGCAATCCTGGAAGATCTCGTTCTTCGGATCGCGGATGCGCACCCCGGTCTCGACCAGGAAGTCGATGATCTCCGTGGTCGGCACGTTGAGCAGCGGCGGGACCTCGGTGCGCGGCTGGACCGCGGCGTCGAGGTCGAGCTTCGGCGTGGCGAAGGTCACGCCCAGGTCGCGCGAGCGGTGGGTCTGGTCGCTCCCTTCCACCAGCTTGCCGCGGTAGAAGAAGGGGGCGGAGACGACGGCCTCGCCCGAGGCCTCGGGCGTCTTCAGATCGGTGATCGTGTTCATGACATCCCCCGCACATAGGCGTCGACGGTGCCGGCGCAGCCGATCTTATCATCGCCTTCGAGGTCGGCATAGCGCGCGATGTCGTCGCGAATGCTGGGTCCCTTGTGGCCACAGGCGCAAGGCTTGAACTGGATGTTGACCCGGTCGCCCGAGATCACCCCGCCCCAGCGCCCGTCGACCGAGAGGTCGAAGAAGGCGGCGCGGCCTTCGTATTCCTCGTGCCTAATCGGCAGCAGCGCGTCGCCCTCCTTGTTGAGGACCAGCGGCACGACCCACGGCGGCAGGTGATAGCGGTTGCCCTTCTGGCAGCGCGGCATCCCCGAGTGCAGTTCCTGCATCGAATAGTTCTGGTAGTTGCGCTCGGGCTGGATGTTGAAGGTCTCGTAGACGAACTCGCGGTAGTCGTCGGGCAGCTTGGCGCGCTTCAGCCCGCCGCCGACGTAGATCGTGTTCTCCGGATTGAAGTCCTTGGCGCTGTAACCGCGATCGCGCACTTCCTTGGCGACGTCGTAGAGGCCCTTCCACAGCCCGGTGATGTGGAGCCGGCGGGCGCGCTGCTCGATCAGCGCGTCAGCGGTGATGCCGACGGCGTCGTCGACGAACTTGGCGCGCTCGGCCGAGGTCTTCTCCATGTCCTCGATCTCGGACGGGGTCGCGGTGCCCTCAGCGATCTTCTTGCGCAGGACGACCATCTTGGTCAGGTCGCCGACCGTGATCGGCGGCACCGGATAGGCGAAGCGCTCGGCGTTGGGGTCCTGGAGCTTGGCGACATAGGCCTCGCCCGTGGCATGGTTGCGCGGGGTATAGGCGACGGGGGCCATGCCGAACATCTGGCGGTCGCTGTCGAGCGTCGTGCCCGAGCCCCAGGCATAGGCGCTCGGCGCCTCGACCTTGACCCATTCCATGTCCTTGGCCGAAGCCACCAGCATGGCCGACTTGCCGGTCGTTCCGCTGGAGCAGGACACGAAGAAGCCCTCGCGCTCGAGGTTGGCGAGCCAGCCGTCGACGTCCGGCGCGTCCTTCACCTTGTCGACCGGGACGCGATAGGTCGAGACCGTGTCGAGCCACTTCGACATGCGGTCCCAGCGCTGGTCGATCAGGAAGGACTCGGGATAGGACTTGTAGGCGGTGTGCGGGAACAGGAGCTGGGCCGCGTCCTCCAGGCTGGAAACCTCCTCCAGCCCGGCTTCCTCGGCGCGGTGGCGCAGGAGCTTGATCTGGTCCTTGCGCTGCTGGAAGCGCTCATTGATCGCCTTGATCTGAAGGTCGCGCACGTCCTCGTGCGTATAGTCGTAGGGGTCCGCCGTATGGACCCGGCCGGTGAGTTCCTCGACCGCGCTGCTTTCCATCACCGTCGCCATTTCATCATTCTCCCGACTCGCGAGGATGCCCTGCAATTAACGGCATCTCTAGCGTATCGTTATGCATAAATCCGGCCGCAAGGCAAGCGGAAAGAGGCGCCGCGCCCTCGGCTCGCCGCAACTGGACCCGCGCCGCGCCGCAGCCTAGGCTGCCCAGGCGCAGACCGCCCTTGCGTCGGACGCCGGCTGCGTTATTGATAACGAAGGCGTTTCGTTATAGGCACCCTATGCAAGACGAGCCCGAACGGCCGCTGGGAGAGTGAAGCGATGTATTTCCGGGAAATCCGGCTGAACTGGCAGACCCTGCTTTCCGGGGCCTTCGGCATGGCGCTGGGCTCGGCGCTCAGCCACTACACGCTCAGCCTGTTCGGCCCGGCGATGATCAAGGACCTCGGCTGGACCAAGGCCCAGTTCGCGCTGATCGGCTTCGTCCCGATCGCGACCATGCTGCTGATCCCGGTCGCAGGACGGTTCACCGACCGCTTCGGCACGCGGGTCGCGGCGATCGTCGGCTTCCTCGGGGTGCCGCTGGGCTTCGTCGCGATGAGCGCGATGAGCGGCAACCTGCTCGAATATTTCGCGATCTACCTGGCCCAGCACGTCTTCGGCATCCTGACGACCTCGCTGGTCTTCTGCCGCGTCGTGGTCGAGCGGTTCGACGCTGCGCGGGGCATCGCCCTGTCCCTCATCATGAGCGCGCCGCCCCTGGCCGGGGCGATCGCCGCGCCTCTGCTGGGCGAGGTCATCGCCGAGGACGGGTGGCGCGCCGGCTACCTGACGATGGCCGCGATCACCGCTTCGGGCGGCGTGATCGCGATCCTGCTGATGGGCGCCAACCGCCGCCGCGCCGCGCCGCGCGAGGCCGCCGGCAACAAGGAGGCTCCCAAGGACGCCACCGTCAAACTGAGCCGGGCCGAGTTCCTCGGCCTGATCCGCAACCCGATGCTGCTGCTGATCGTGCTCGGCATGCTGCTGGTCAACATCCCGCAGTCCTTCGCCTCCTCGCAGCTCAAGCTCGTCGCCCTGGCCAACGGGGTGTCCGACACCAATGCGACCGCGATGGTCTCGCTCTACGCGATCGGGGTGGTCATCGGCCGCTTCCTGACCGGGGTCGCGCTCGACGCCAAGGTGCGCCCACACCTCGTCGCGATCGTCGCGCTGGGCCTGCCCGCGGTCGGCTACCTGCTGTTCGCCTCGTCGATCACGGCGGTCGCGGTGCTGATGGGCGGCGTCCTGCTGATCGGCCTGGCCCAGGGCGCGGAAAGCGACGTCGGCGCCTACCTGATCTCGCGCAAGTTCGACATGAAGAACTTCAGCCTGTTGCTGAGCTTCGTGACGATGAGCATCGCGCTCGGCAGCGCGCTCGGCTCGCTGGTGCTGAGCTTCACGCTCCATTACACTGACAGCTATGTCCCCTATCTGCTGCTGTCGGCGGCCGGCACGCTGATCGGCGCCGCCGCCTTCGGCCTGACCGGAATGCGCTGGGTCGGAGACGGGCAGCGCCAGCCGGAAGAACCGGTCATCGAACAAGCCCTCGCAGGAGAAATCAGTTGAGCAACTCGCAAAATCGCCCCGTCGCCGTCGTCACCGGCGCGAGCGCGGGCATCGGCAAGTCAACCGCGCGGATGCTGGCCGAGCAGGGCTGGCACGTCATCGGCATCGGCCGCGACCCTGGCCGCAGCGCCGAGGCCGAGGCCGAGATCCGCGCCGCCGCCTCGCCCGAGGCGCGGGTCGACTTCCTGCGCGGCGACTTCACCGAGATGGCCGACGTCAAGCGCGTCGCTGCCGAGATCAAGGCGCTCGCCCCCCGGCTCGACGTGCTGATCAACAATGCCGGCGGGGTGCGCGACGCGCTCTACCGGACCAGCGAGGGGCTGGAGGCGACGATGGCCGCCAACCACTTCGCCCCCTTCGTCCTGACCCGCGAGCTGCTGCCGCTGCTCAAGGAGACCGCAGCCAAGAGCCCGCCGGGGACCGTGCGGGTGATCGCCACGTCCTCCACCGGCCATGAGCATTGTCCAGGGATGAACTGGGCCGACCTCAACATGTTCGACAATTTCTCGACCGGCGGGGTCTATTGCCAGGCGAAGCTGGCCAACATCCTCTTCACCCGCGAGCTCAACCGCCAGGTCGCGGGCGACGGGATCGTCGCCCAGGCGATGCACCCGGGCGTCGTCGACAGCAACTTCGCCAACCACGGCGACGACTTCATGCAGCAGTACATGAAGTCGCAGGGCGGCCACCACCCCGACCACCCGGCCCGAACCCTGGTGTGGATGGCGACCGCACCCGAAACAGGCGTGGACGGCGGCCGCTATTTCCACGACCTCCAGGAAGTCCCCGCCGCGCCCCATGCGCTGGACGACGAGGCGGCCAGGCGGCTGTGGACCGAGACCGCGCGGATGATGGCCGAGATCGGCGCCTAGGACAGAAGCCCCTTCCCCCGCCGGAAGGGGCGCCTGCCCTCCCCGGCCAGAATCCGCCCCACATCATCGCGCGCGCGGTATCGCGCGGATTGAGTTCCGGACCCCGCGGTGCGATAAGGCGTTCATTGACTTTCCGCTTATGGGAGAATGAACATGGCAGACGCTGACGCCAAGGAAATGGCCCAGTCCGCCCGCAAGTACTGGTCAGCCGAAGGCTATACCGAAGGCGGCGTGATCCGTGAGGTCGACTATTCCACCCAGTCGGGCGGACTCTTTCCCGAATTCGCCGGGATCAAGATCGTCGACTGCGACACCCACATCACCGAGGCGCCCGACCTCTTCACCAGCCGCGCTCCCGCGGCGCTGAAGGACAAGGTGCCCTACGTGAAGCTCGACGCCGACGGCGTGGAGCGTTGGTACGTGGGCGACCGCAACTTCGGCTCGATGGGCGGCAACGTCATCCGCGCCGACAACAACAAGCTGCTCGGCCGCCTGGCCTTCCCCAAGCTGGAGCAGGCGCACCCCGGCGGCCACCTGGTCAAGGAACGCCTCAAGGCGATGGACGACATGGGCATCTACGCCCAGATCGCCTTCCAGAACTCGGGCGTGACCCAGGCGGGCTCGCTGATGAGCCTCGGCGATCCCGACCTCGCCCTCGCGATCGTCCAGATCTACAACGACGCCTCGCGCGACATCCAGGAAGAGAGCGGCCAGCGCATCTTCAACATGATCCATCTGCCCTTCTGGGACCAGAAGCTGATGGAAGCCGAGATGCGCCGCTGCATCGACATGGGCCTCAAGGGCCTAGTCCTGCCCGACACGCCCGAGCGCGTCGGCGTGCCGAGCTTCATGCACGACTACTGGACCCCGGTGCTGGAGATGTGCGAGGCTACCGGCACTCCGCTCAACTTCCACCTCAACTCGGCGGTCGATCCGAACACACTGACCTGGGAAGGCTTCCAGTTCGAGCAGACCCTGTCGGTCGTCGCGACGATGTTCTCGATCGGCAATGCCGCGACGCTGGGCAACTGGATGGTCTCGGGCCGGCTCGACCAGCACCCCAAGCTCAAGATCGGCCTGATCGAGAGCGGCATGGGCTGGGTCCCCTTCGCGGTCGAGGCGCTGGAGCACCAATTCAACGAGATGCTGCCGCGCTTCTCGAAGACGCTGACCCGCCGCCCGTGGGAATACTTCCGCGACCACTTCATGTGCTCGTTCTGGTTCGAGAGCGTCGGGCCAAAGCTGCTGCTGGAGACGATCGGCTACGACAACGTCATGTTCGAAACCGACTTCCCGCACCCGACCTCGCTCTATCCGGGCGTGCAGGAACACCTCAAGGACGTCTTCGCCGACCACGGCTACGACGTGGCCAAGAAGGTCCTCCAGGACAATCCGGTGCGGATGTACAACCTGCCGTTCTGAGGCTGGCGGTCTTTTCCGGACACGAAGGGCGGCGGGAGCGATCCCGCCGCCCTTTTCGTAAGCGCCCATCGCACGGACGTGGAAAAAGAGGACTGCGGCGGGTGGTCGCGGGGCCCCCCCCCCGTACGGCAAAGTCATGGGCGCGGGCACCGTCATTGGTG